>JAEZKE010000030.1 GCA_023436175.1 Methanobacteriota archaeon | reverse complement strand
ACGGTAAGTTTAAAGCTGCAGGGTACAAATCAAGGGTAGTTCAATACGCGACAAGTTATTCCAGTAGACATAGATCAGTTCAACTATATCAAAACGGAGCATGGAAAACAGTTCCATACAGAGCATACGGATACAATTATCTGATTGTGTAATTGACTCCTAAATTACCAGTAAATATAACAGCAATTTCGATTTTACTTCTATTTTTTTAATTTTAATTTAAACATATCTCAAATGAAATTATTTTTTTAGGTATACTACCTGTACCAAAATATTTTTATATCCACGACATAGAAATAACATTAATATTATATTTGCTTTTTTGGAGGATAATCATGAACGAAATTAAGGAAACTCCAATTGTAATTTTGAATTTTAAAACCTATTTAGAATCTACCGGAAAAAATGCTCTAAAACTTGCTAAAAGTTCAGAGATGGTTGCAGAAGAAACTGGTGTAAACATAATGGTTGCACCCCAATATGCAGATATTTACAGGATCACGCAAGAAGTGGATATTCCTGTTTTAGCCCAGCATATTGACACAATCAATGCAGGAGGACATACTGGTAGCGTTTTACCAGAATGTATAAAGGAAGCTGGAGCAGTTGGTACTCTCATAAATCATTCAGAACGAAGAATAGAACTTTTTGAGATCGATGCTGCGATTAAAAAAGCGGCTTCACTTGGAATGAGCACCGTTGTCTGTACAAATAACATAGAAACAAGTTCTGCAGCCGCTACATTGAGTCCAGATTTTGTAGCCATAGAACCCCCAGAACTCATAGGATCTGGAATACCAGTATCCAAAGCAGAACCAGAAATTGTCGAAAAAACTGTAGAAAGTATCCACAACATTAATCCGGGAGTAAGAGTACTCTGCGGTGCTGGAATATCAACAGGAGACGATTTGAAGGCAGCAATAGATTTAGGTAGTGAAGGGGTACTTCTTGCATCAGGAATAATTCTTGCAGACGATCCTAAAAAAGCTCTTCTGGATCTTGTAAGTAAAATATAATCTGAAATAGAATTTGATAAATCAGGTTACAAATATTAAAGCATGTAATTATTCATGATAAAGTGAATATAATTAGTATGTAAAAAAATTAAACTGGAGAGAAAAAATGTCCCTTCCATTTTATACCATAGATGACTTTAATTTAGAAGATAAGACTGTTCTTGTAAGGGTTGATATAAATTCACCTGTAGATCCAAGTACTGGTTCTATTTTAGACGACACAAGAATAAAATTACACGCTGAAACCATAGATGAAATTTCCAAGAAGGGTGCAAAAACCGTTGTGCTGGCTCATCAAAGTAGGCCCGGGAAAAAGGATTTTACTACGCTCCAACAGCATGCAAAAGCACTTTCAAATATTTTAAATCGTCCTGTAGATTATATTGATGATATATTTGGCACTGCTGCAAGGGAAGAAATAAAGAGACTGAAAAAAGGAGATATTCTCCTGCTTGAAAATGTCAGATTTTATTCTGAAGAGATTTTAAAGAGAGATCCTTCTTTGCAGGCCGAAACACATATGGTTCGGAAATTATATCCTATTCTTGACATCTTTATAAATGATGCATTTGCAGCTGCTCACAGATCACAGCCGTCATTAGTTGGTTTTGCAGTAAAGCTGCCATCAGGTGCAGGCAGAATAATGGAAAAAGAGCTTAAATCATTGTATAGTGCTGTTGATAATGCTGAAAAACCTTGTGTGTATGTATTAGGCGGGGTAAAAGTAGACGACTCCATAATGGTCTTAGAAAATGTTTTAAGAAATGGAAGCGCCGATTACGTACTTACAACAGGTCTTGTTGCCAATATTTTCCTGTGGGCCTCAGGAATTGATATAGGAAAATATAATGAGGATTTTATTAGAAATAAAGGCTACCTCAACTTTGTGGAAAAAAGCAAACAGTTACTTGAGGAATTCAATGGCCAAATTAAGATGCCTAGTGATGTTGCTGTTTGTGTAGACAACGCACGAGTAGAATACGGTGCTAAAAAGATCCCAAACAAACCTATATATGATATTGGAACAGATACAATTACAGAATATGCTAAATTTATAAGAGATGCTAAAACTATATTTGCAAATGGACCTGCGGGTGTTTTTGAGCAAGAAGGTTTCAGCATCGGTACAGAAGATATCTTAAATGCAATAGCATCTTCCAATGGGTATTCCATAATTGGAGGAGGGCATTTAGCCGCTGCCGCTAATCAAATGGGTTTATCCTCAGGAATAACTCACATAAGCAGTGGTGGGGGAGCATCTATAAATTTACTTGCTGGTGAAAAACTTCCAGTTGTGGAAGTGTTGAAGGAAGTAAAATTGAAAGGTAGAAAATAGTAAACCTTTTATTTTATATCAATTAAATCTTAAACATATATTTTAATTTAAGAGGAATTTTAAAATCTAAAGATAAATGTTTAATCAAGGATTAATATCTTGAAAGAATGACTTTCTCTTTAATTACCTAAAAAAATAAAAATTACAGATTTAATCGCACATAGTATTATATACTATGAGAACCTAACGACTTATATTCGCCGGGTGGTAGTACCACAAACTATTTAAAGGAATAGACTAATACCTAAAAATGCCTCGGTAGCTCAGTCTGGTGGAGCGCGAGACTTGTAATCTCGTGGTCGCGGGTTCAATTCCCGTCCGGGGCTTTAGGTTACAGGAAATGCAACCTAAGCGAATTTCAAGTGGGACCATAGGGTAGCTTGGTCGATCCTTTGGGCTTTGGGAGCCTGAGACTCCGGTTCAAATCCGGGTGGTCCCACTCCAAATATTTAAATGCAGCTGGGAGTTGATAATTATATCTTTATCCCGCCTTAGCTCAATTTGGCAGAGCATCGGACTGTAGATCCGAATGTTGCTGGTTCAAGTCCGGCAGGCGGGATTTTGATTATTAATAAACTCCAAGAAGTAGATAACTGAAGACAAAA
>JAEZKE010000127.1 GCA_023436175.1 Methanobacteriota archaeon | reverse complement strand
GCCCCATCGTGGTCCGTGTCCCCATCCTGGTCCGTATCCGGATCCATGTCCTGGGCCATATCCTGGTCCGAACCCTTCTCTTGGCCCTGGTCCAGGTTGCGCTGCTACTGCTCCGATGAAACTCATTGAAACGACAAATGCCATTATGAGAATTGCTATCTGCTTTTTCACATTTTCACCTCCACATGCATACATTTGACACAAAATTTGATATTTTGTATCGTGAGTTGGTATATGTTTTTTAATTAATAAAAATATTTGTAATGGTATTATTATCAAAATTGTACCATACTGTACCATAATATACATCTAATTTAGAAAAATAAAAGAAAAGGAGCAATTCGGGCAACAAGAATACTTTAGAAAATTCTTTGTTGGTTTAATTGCAATTGATGAAATTGTAACTGCAAAAAAAGTTGCAAGAGCAAGAAATTACTTCTTTTTTATTGATTTTAAAATTAAAAGCTAAATTTTCAGTAAAATTAGTTTTATTTAATATAATTATTTATCTGCCTAATTTTAATTTAATATAATTAAATAAACTTGTTTATCATGATTATTGTGCTTAATTAAAATTATAACAAGTTGAAAATAGAAAAGGAGGGTTTCAATCCTCCTTATTTAGTTATACTGACGGATATACCTTAGTTTGTTGATAGTAAATTCCATATCATGGACCGAATGGTGGGTACCATGGATAAGGGTGGTATGGATAGTATGGGTGGTATACATTTTCTTGTTGTTGTTGAGTATTGATGTTGTTTATTACGTTAGTGTTGGTGTTAACACTTGCTGCTACTGCGCCAGTACAGCCAATTGCAATGGTTAATGCAATTATGAGGATTGCTAGCTGCCTTTTCATATTTTCACCTCCAACGCATACATCTGATACAAAATATCAAAATTTTGTATCAAATGTTGGTTTATGTATTTTAAGTAATAAAAATATTTCTAATACTATTATTATCAGAAATTTGGATAAATGGAAATTAAAAGGAACTAAAACTAATTTTTTAGTTAATACGTTAA
Organism: Methanobacteriota archaeon; assembly: GCA_023436175.1. GTDB lineage: Archaea > Methanobacteriota > Methanobacteria > Methanobacteriales > Methanobacteriaceae > Methanobacterium_D. Next base: position 24,084 of record JAEZKE010000127.1, on the reverse strand, counting down.
ATTAGGGATAGTACTGTTTTAATATGGTATTTATTTAGTTAAATTGGTAAATAACTGCAGTAAGACACGGTAATCTTTTTAAATCAATAATTAATTTTGAAAAAAATAGTTTTTTTTAAATGTTTATTTATCACTTAAAAACGAGTATAAACTTCTACAAATTCAAAGACCAAACGGAAACAGTGAGTAATTAATAAAGTTGTAATGCAAGCTGATTGCACTGAAAAATTCCGTTTGGTCTTATGTAACTAAATTAGTTAATATTTTAGATCAATACCAAAATATTACTAAATTTAGACTGTACGTCCATATTACAATACTTATTATGTAATTAATGTAATAAAAAACTTATCATTAGTAATGATCTAAAAACTACCTCACTAAAACATTAAAAATAGAATTAATTTTGGAATGTCTGAAATAATAAGGTGATTTTTTTTAAAAATAGCTTATATTTAGCATTATTTTCAAAATTATTTTAGATTTTAATATCAATAAGCTTTTATAAAGTTGAAATTAGAGATAATAATTTTTTAAAGAGATATAAAGATTTAAATAAATTTTAATTAATTTAAACTATTTTTTAAATTTAAGTTGGAAACTTTATAAACCTGGAGAATCGTCAGTGCAATCAGCTTGCATTGTATAATAACCATATTATGGTAACCACACTGACGATTCTATTTAACAACAGGTTTTAACATCACCTAAACATTTGGATTATTAGTTTAGGCGTTGAAGTTAAATGATCTAACAGTTATACCGCCTATAGTATTTGAGTTGCTAGTAATTATAACTGGGTTAAATGTGTTGGTATTTGATATGTTGTTGGTGTTGGTAAAGGAAGAACTACTGGTTGCTACGTTTGTGTTGGCGTTTGTTAAATTATTTGTATTGGTTATGGTTGATACTTGTGTTTGAGCCTGTGCCTGGTCTTGAGTTTGATTTTGAGTTGGACTTAATAGAGATGCGTTAGGATCTAGGGTTAGGTTTATGTCGATAAGTTGTGCTGATGCTGCTCCAGTCATTCCTACTGCTGCAATGAACGTTAGTAATAAAATTAGCATTGGTCGTTTCATATATTTCACCTCCCTCTCAAATATTTCGTGCAATTTGATTAATACAAATCAATTAAATTAGTACAAATTATTGACTTAATATAATCGACCTGATTAATACAATTAGCATTATTAGTATGTTAAAATAGTAATAAAAACTTTTCTATTATTCATACATATTTTACATAATTCACATAAAAAATGATTTTAAAAATAATCTTATTCGCTTTAACTGGAAATATAAAATTAATTAAAAAGATTAGATGAATACTAAAACCTATAAAAACGAAGTTTTTTGTAGTTCGGAAACTCTCAAAAAATATCAGATTTTTTGGCGCATTCAAACGCTTCGCGTTTGGTGCATCACAATCGAAGCTTACGAAAAACAAAGTATTCGAAAATTTTCAATTTTCGATACGTCAAAATTATAGATTTTGACAGTTTTTCGTGCCATCGAAATCTATGATTTCGTGGCATTCGAAATTTATAATTTCGATGCTCCGAATGCGTTGCATTCGAGAGCCCCGAATACTACGTGTTCGAGGGCTCCAAAAATTCGAAGAATTTTTGAGAAAGTGTGATAGCCCTCGAAAATCTGTTAAAATTTCCAATTTCAACAGCAAAAACCAAAGGTTTTTGTATGCTTTGATTTTAGGGGTCATCGAAAACAACGTTTTCGACATCATAAACAATTGTGTTTGTAAGTTTTTATTTCCTCAACTCAAAAAAAAACGAAGTTTTTTGGGTTCGAAAACCTACGGCATTTGGAAATTTTTGATTTCTGATGTTTGAGAAACCAACAGTGGGATGGCACAAACATGAAGGTTTCGAAAAATGAAGTTTTCGTAAACTACGATTCAATTGTACGCATTTCTCTAATTTTAAGTTTTAATTGTTGCATTTAGTAAAAATTAAATAATTCATAATCGGGAAGTCCCGATTATGAACTAAATTTGCTTGCCAGTAATCCACCTAATACTCCAACTATTCCCATTAATAGGGAAGTGATATTAAGTCCAGATTCTTGCATACCTACGCCATTTGGATTTGCATTACTGTTTCCTGGTGTTGTAGCCATAAGTTGAGGTACATTACCTGATCCATAATTACCTCCAAATGGTATGTATCTTAGTCCTTCTGCCTGTAGCTGTGCATTTATGTTAGATGAACAAACGCTTATATCACCTATTCTGTTTTCAGAAGTTAGGTATATAAATGGATTAAAAGTATTTGTATTTACAATGCTTATGTTATTTATCGCGTTCGCGCTACTGGTGGCCGTATTATTGTTACTATTGTTTAGACTATTGTTATTTGCTGAACTTTGACTTTGGGCTTCAGATTGTGCCTGGTCTTGAGTCTGATTTTGAGATGGGTCTAATACTGATGCACCACTACCAACAGTTATGTTTTGAGCAGCAGTACTTCCTATCCCAATACCTGCAATCACAACAAGTGACAAGAATATTATCAATATCTTGTTCATATAGTAACCTCCTATTTTTTTGGTGCAGAGCAGGGTTATGATACCCTTTAACAACGCAATTGCTCTACTAATGACTATTTAATGCTTTAAACTTTCGACAATACATAATGCTAATTTTTTGCATTGTTTTCGATTTTTTATTGAGATTTCAAATGTTTTCCTTTTAATGATCATACGTTTCAGATAGTGTGTTATTACTTGCTTATTTATGTGTTATTACTTGCTTATTATATTGTTAATATAATAAAAACTTTACGATTAGTATTAAAAGCAAAAACAATATTAGAATAATAAGTAGATTAGTTAATAGAGTATTACTAATTTAAGTAACATTAATAAAATCTTTTTTACATTTTTCTTTCATATAATTAAATTTAAAAAAAATAAATGTACAAAATAAAGTAGAAATAGAAATTAGTAGTAAAATATAATCGTTTTTTTAGAATATGTGGAAAAATAGTTTGTGTTTAATGAGATACATTAAATTACTTGTTAAATAATTGGTATATCCATAAAGAGTACAGTTAAATGACTATAAATTAATCTTTAAACTAATAAAAAGTGTATTAATAAACTTGAAATAAAAAAATTGTTTAACTGAGTTATCTAAAATTTAGAACTAAATTATTGTCACTAAAAAATCATTTAATGTTTTAAAAATTAAATTAAAAAAGAATTTAAAAATTAAGGAAGTTAGTTCCTTAATCTTCCATATAATAATCCACTACCTACCATTAATGTAGATAAAACAGCAGGTAAAATAGGTAAACCGGCTTTTTGCATAGGTACTGTTTTTCCTCCGGCGGCACCCTGGTTAGCTGCATTGTTTGCACTGGATCCGGCTGCAGCTGCAGCAGCTGCTTGATTGTAGTATAGATAGGATATAATTTTCTTTTCGATGACTATAATGGTTACGTCTTTTTTGTCATCGTCTTTGCCGTCTTTACCATCTTTACCATCTTTGCCGTCTTTACCTATGTCATCTTTGCCATCTTTACCATCATTACCTATGTTATCTTTACCGTCGTTGCCCTCATCACTTATTTTACCACTATCATCATTATTTTGTGTGTCGGGACTCTGTATAGTTTGGTCCTGTGCATCTGTTGTTGATGCTGCAGCACCAAATCCCATTCCAGCACTTACTACCATCACAAATGCCAGAAGCAAAATTAATGCTTTTTTCATATTTTTTCCCTCCAGTATTTTAGGCGTAGGGCGGGGTTATAAAACTCCCTTCAGTTTACAAGTACCCTACTTAATGATTTATCTACTTTTAGTCCCTTCTCATTAGATTTAATATCTAAAAAGGAACATAGAATGTTCTTAGTTTTTAATTTACGTTTATATGGATCTTCTTGACAAGGGAAAGATCACTGGATGTAGAAAATTAATTGTAGAAAATTTTGATTTTTTATGTGTAATGGTTAGAGACATATCTTCCCCTTTGATAATTGTATTCCTTGCAAGTATCATATTATTACTATTGTAGCTTATTATATTACTAATATAATAAAAACTTTACTATTATTATTAAAAGAAAAAACAATATTAGTATAATAAGTGGATTAATTAATAAAAAAGTAGTAACTATGCTAGTATTTAGAATACACATTTTATAACCCTCTTTAACATAAATAAATTTAAAAAAATAAAGTTTACAAAATAAAGTGGAATTAGAACCTTCTAAATCAATTCAGTTTTTTTTTACATTATTTCCAATAAAATAGTGTATATTTAATGTTTTATCTTATATAAAACAATATGAATTAATATTTAGCAAAAATATAAGGTTTAAGAGCTAAAATTATGGAATATGTTAGATAATTAAAAGTGTATAATTGATCTAAAAATAAAAAGTTATACTATGATACAAACACTTGGTCATTAAAGCAAATAGAGCTATATAAAAATGTCACAGTATATATTAGCACATTTAAAATTTTATATTTACTAAAAAAAGAATTTAAAAGATTAAAAGGTTATTTATTTAATCTTTTATATATTAAGCCACAGCCTATAGTTAATGTGGATAGTAGTGCAGGTACAATTGGTAAACCAGTTTTCTGCAGTGGTAATGTTTTTCCAGGATCATCAGGATCTGTAGGTTTGGAGTAATGGGAGTGTAAGTTTTGGTTGTATGAACTGATAGTTATATTTCCTGCATCGTTTGAATCTGGTGTTGCAGCTGCACTAAGTCCGAGACCAGTATTTATCGCGATGACAAAAGCTACAAATAAAACCAATATTTTGTTCATGTGGTTCCCTCCATTTATTTTTGAAATAGGGTATATTCATAAGTATAAATTACCCTACTAAACTATTCATTATATACTCATTTATTGAATCAATTTATTAAAAAGGGAATTTAATTGATTATATTTTGTATATAATGATTTTATAGTGCTAATTAGATTTTAGACGGGTAATATTCATGAGTTGTGTATAAATGGTTATTTTGAACTTCCCTTTTTAGTAGAAGCATCTATGAATACTATTTTAATAGTATTATTTATTAATATATTATTAATATAATAAAAACTTTGTTATTATCGTTATAATATGAAACAAAATTAGTACAATAATTCAATTAATTATTAGAAAGCTAATAGTATATATAATAATAATTAAAGTTTTATAATCAATTTTTTTAATAGTACATATATTAATAAGATAAACTATGCCTGAAACTAGAAATATAAAATGAAATCTATATGAATAGATATATGGTTAAAACTATTAAGAGGCCATATTCAATATTTTTTTAAAAAATCAACAAATTAAATAATTAAAACGAGTTATTACTTTATTTTTAAAGCATTTATCTAAAATTAGAAAAATTAAGGAGAAATTATTTCCTTAATTTTTTGTATAATAAGCCACTGCCTATAAATATTGCTGATATCAATGCAGGTACAACGGGTAAACCTGTTTCTTTTAACGGTACATTTTCATTAGATTCATTTTTATAATTAAATTCTTCAATTTCACTAGATATTTGATTAGCTTTGCTGCTAGAAGCAAGCCCCATTTCAACATTAGATTCTGCATTTCCACCATTGGCTGTTACTGTTACACGGTTATTTATTTCATTATCAATGTCTATTTCATTATCATTATCATTGTCAGATTTATCATCATCGTCATCGCAGCATTTATCATCGTCATCATCGCACTTGTCCCTATCATCATCGCAGCATTTATCTTTGTTATGATCCCACAATCTATCACCATCTTTATCTTTGTCTTTCCAGAATCCATCATCGTCATTTTTTTTATTCCAGAACCCGTCATACCAGTTCTTATTTTGATTGTTTCCTTCATTTTGATGGTTGTTTTCATCAATTGCATTGTTTTGACCAGTGTCAGCGATGTCACTATCGCTTTGATCAATTTCATCACTACTTTCATCATTTTGGCTGATATCATTATTGTTTACGTAATTTTGGCCTATGTTAGCTATATTTCCAGGATCAATTACATTTGAGTCTAAAGTTGCCCCAAATCCAATACCTGCACCTGCTACCATAACAATAAATAGAAATAAAACCAAAATTTTTTTCATTCAGTTTCCTCCTGTTATTTTTCAAAGTAGAATTAGCCCTTAAATTTCTTAAATCGTATTATTACTCCTATTAAATGTTTTATTTAATTAAAATGGGAATTTATAAACCCATAATTTTTATTATGCACATAGAAAGACATTTTGAGTAATATAAAGGTCAATAGAAACTTAAATGTAATTGTGAAAAAAATCTCAATTTTTTGTGCATAATGTGTCTTGAGAATTCTCTTTTTTATGTTAGTATCCATTGTAACTATCAAAGTAATACTTTAATTAATTATTATATTGCATATGTAATAAAAAACTTACTATTTGTATTAAAAAATTAAACAATATGGATATATTAACTTAATCAATAAACAAAAAATTAGTAATTCTAACATTATTAAGTAAAATTACATCCATATACTCTTTAGACGTAATAGAATTAATATATAAAATGAAATTAAAATAAAATAAATTAGATAGATCTAATTATTATTTACTACTTATAAATTGGAATACATTTAATACAATGTAACAAAAAGTTGTTTGATAATATTCGATATTTCTAAAAGGATACTCTTTAAAGATTTTAGAGTATGGGGAAAGTTATGTAATGAGTAATCAATTAAAAGATAATTTAACGCTATTTTATCTTAAGAGTTCCTGGCAAAATGAAAATTTAGTTATTGATTTATATAAAAAACTAAATAAACATGAAAAACTTATTGAAATTATTGATTTAGAAACACTAATTTTGTAGTATCATTTTAATTTTTAATTGGGAAGTTGAGTATGTGTGGAATAGCTGGAATAATAGGGACAGATATATCAAAAAAACTGTATGATATGATTATATCTCTAAAACACAGAGGTCCAGATGGAACAGGCGTTTTTGTAGATGGAAATGTATCTTATGGAAATATAAATGATTTAAAAATCCCTGAAGGATCATTCGGAATGGGACATAATTTACTTTCTATAGTTGGGTGTGAATCTGATTTACAACCATTAATCTATGATAATTATGTTTTAGTGTGTAATGGAGAAATATATAATTTTAAAGAGCTTGGAGATAAATTCAATATAAATTTTAAGACAGATTCTGATTGTGAAATTATTATAAGGCTTATTAAAAAGTTTGATAGTGGTTCACTTGATGATGCAATTATAAAAACCATTGAACAATTGGATGGAGATTATGCATTTGCTGTATATGCTGGTAAAAGTTTTGCAGCAGTAAGAGACCCGGTTGGAGTAAAACCACTTTATTTTGGAGAGAATAAGGTTGAAAAAACTTTTGCATTTGCTTCTGAAAAGAAAGCACTCTGGAAGATAGGTATAACTGATGTAATGACACTTTCACCAAATTCAATGTTATATAATAAAGAATTAGTAAAAATAAGTAACACACTAAACAAAACTGTTAATACCCAAAATTTAGAAAAGCAATCTAATTTATCTAAAGAGACACTAAAAAAACAGTTAAAAGAACTTTTAATAACATCTATAAAAAAGAGAGTATCTGGACTTTCGGAAGTAGGAATACTTTTTTCTGGAGGCATAGATAGTACAATAATTGCCAAAATAACAGATGATCTTGGAATTAAAGCTTGCCTTTACAGTGTTGGCCATAAAGATTCTGCTGATCTTAAGTTTGCAAGGAAAACTGCAGGAGAAATGAATTTACCTCTTAAGACAAGGGTAGTAGATGTAGAAGATGTCCGGAAATATTTACTACCTGTATTAGATGCAATAGAAGAATTCAATATTATGAAAATTGGGGTAGGAATGCCGGCCTACATTGCATCAGAGATGGCACATGAAGATAACTTAAAGGTCATGCTTTCAGGACAGGGGGCAGATGAACTTTTTGGTGGATACAATCGTTATTTAAAGTTTTACGAGGAGAAAGGAGAAATGGCACAGGAAGATTTGAAGAAAGATATTTTAAACCTGTATCATGTAAACTTACAAAGAGATGATGCTGTCACTATGGCAAATTCAATTGAACTTAGGGTGCCTTATCTTGATCCCGATATTATAAATATTGCTATGAACATACCTATGAAATATAAAATAAATAAAGATGACACCCTGAGAAAATGCATCCTACGGGAAGTAGGGGCAGAACTAGGAGTACCCGAAGAAATTGTAAAGCGGCCTAAAAAAGCAGCTCAATATGGCTCAGGTATACATAAAATGCTCGTTAAAAAGGTTTTAAAGGAAGAATCCTTTAAGAATATTGAAAATAAATTTGATTTATATCATTAAAAATACGAATTTTAGAGGGGAATAAACATGAAAATCGAAAAAGAAGCTGAAAAAATATTAGAAAAATTTTCAAAGGCCCTTCAAGACATTCCTGAACTTGAAGAAACTCAATATATTGTTGATAACGTTAATCTAACGCGCCCAGATTGTGGAAAAGATAAAAACCCTGAAAAAATTCTTAGAAATGCAGAACTGGATGAAAATGGAAATGTTATAGCAGAAAAAGGAAAATGGGTAAAATAAACACCATTTCTCCTTTTTAATGGGGTATGATGGAATGAGATTAAATCTTGTTTTAGAACTTTTAGATATTCCTGGACAACTTACTGATGCTTTTGCACCTATTAGTAGGCTTGGAGCTAATATAGTCACAGTAATTCACCAGAGAGATGTTAAAACTGAAAGAGGCACAATACCTGTCCAAATTACAATTGAAGGAGATAAAGACACACTGGACAAGGTTATAGATACTCTTGAAATTCAAAATATTCAGATAATGGAAGTAGACGGCGTTTTAAAGAAAGAAAAAATAAGAACAATTTTTATTGGAAACATCGTTGAAAAAGATGTTAAAGATGCACTTGGCAGGCTTAATAATATTGAAGGTGTAAGAGTAATTGATTTTAATTTAAAAATTGGTGATGATCCCGAAAAATCAGCATCTAAGATCATTCTTGAAGCAGATTCTGGTAAAAGAAAAGAGATACTGGCAAAGATAAAAGAAATTGGGAAATCTAAAGGATTTTAAGTTATAAATGAAGTTTAGATGCAAATTCGCTGCTACTTGGGGGAAAATTAATGAAAATTTGTATTTTAGGTTTTGGTGCAGTTGGAAAAGGTGTGGTAAAGGCCATTTCCATGAAAAAGGATAATTTTAAAGAGAAATATGGATTAGATCTTAAGGTGGTAGCAGTTACAGATACTTCAGGAGCTGCAATCTCTAATAATGGATTAAATCTTGATTTACTTCTGGAAACTAAAGAACAAACTGGAAAAGTATCTAATTATCCAGAATATGGAGTTTCTGAAATGTCAAATATGCATGTACTTGAAGAAACAGAATATGACTGTCTTGTTGAAGTAACTCCTACTGATATATGCAACGGTGAACCTGCTAAAACACATATTTTAAAGGCATTTAAAGACAAGAAAGATGTCGTTACCTCAAATAAAGGGCCTTTAGCTTTATACTTTAAAGAATTAAGTGAATCTGCTGTGGATAATGAGGTTCAATTTAAATTTGAAGCTTCTGTAGGTGGGGCAATGCCAATTATAAATTTTGCTCATGAAACTCTATCCAGCTGTGATATAGATTCTATTTTGGGAATTTTAAATGGTACAACAAACTATATACTCTCAAGAATGGCTAAGGAAGGTTCTTCATATGAACAAATTTTAAAGGAATCTCAAGAACTGGGAATAGCCGAAACTAATCCTGCTCAGGATGTTGAAGGTATAGATGCGGCATGTAAAACCGTAATACTTGCAAATTCACTTTTAGGTAGGGATGTAAGTTATAAAGATGTTGAAGTAACTGGAATATCAAAAATTACACCTGAATCTATTTCACTTGCTAAAAATGAAGGTTATCTTATTAAATTAATTGGGGAAGTATCTGGAGATGTTCTTGAAGTTTCACCAAGACTTGTAAGGGAAGGATCTCCTTTTGCAGTAGATGGTACATTAAATGTAGCGACACTTAAAACAGACCTTGCAGAAGACGTAACTGTTGTTGGAAAAGGTGCGGGACCCCTTGAAACTGCTTCTGCTATTTTAAGTGATATAATAAGTATTTATAAGATCAAACAATGTAACCGGTAAATCAGATAAAATAACACGATATCAGTTTGGATCAAATATTAACCTGGAGACTTTTGAAAAATGAAATACGTAGTTATAATAGGAGATGGAATGGCAGATTATCCCCTTGAAGAATTAAATAATAAGACCGTTCTTCAAGCTTCTGTAATTCCTAATATGGATTTTATAGCATCTAATGGCACAAGTGGATTACTTAAAACAGTTCCTGAAGGCATGCAACCTGGTTCTGATGTTGCAAATCTTTCAATAATGGGGTATGACCCAAAAAAATATTATACTGGAAGAGGGCCACTTGAGGCGGCAAGTATTGGTGCTAATCTCCAAAATGGGGAAGTTGCTTTTAGATGTAATTTTATAACAGAAAAAGATGGGAAATTAGCAGATTTTAATGCAAATCATATTTCTACTGAAGAATCAGAAAAGCTTATAGATACTTTAAATCATGAATTTGGGGATATTGGAAAATTTTATTTAGGTGTAAGTTACAGGCATTTATTTGTAATGGATGATACCGAGTCAGCATCTTTAAAATCTACTCCTCCCCATGATGTGGTTGGGGAAGGTATTGCAGAAAATCTTCTAAAGCCTTATGATGATGAAAATGCTGGATTATTAAATAAGATCATGTGTGATTCAGTGGAAATATTGGAAGATCACCCTGTAAATAAAAAAAGAATCGCAAATGGCAAGTACCCTGCAAACATGATATGGCTGTGGGGGCAGGGAACTAAACCTAATATGGTCCCTTTCATTGACAAATATGGATTAAAAGGCGCTACAATAACTGGTGTAGATCTTATAAAAGGGCTTGGATATTATCTTGGATTGACAAATATCGATGTTCCCGGGGCAACGGGATATTTTGACACTGATTACAGTCAAAAGGCGAATTATGCAGTAAATGCATTAAATGACCATGATTTAGTGTTTGTTCATGTTGAAGCTCCAGATGAAGCAGGCCATGCTGGTGATACCACAGAAAAGATCAAAGCTATAGAAAGTATAGATGAAAAGATCATCGGAAAACTTCTTGATGAGCTTCCCAAATTTGATAATTATGCTATCTCGATACTGCCTGATCATGCGACCCCTATATCTGTTAAAACACATACAACTGATGCAATTCCATATGCAATGTGCTCTACAAATGGGGTTAAAGATAATGTCAATCAGTATAATGAATTTTCAGCAAAAATGGGTTCTTTGGGCACCATTGAAGGGTATAAATTTATGAAAAGTTTTTTGGATATTTAAAACGAATAATTTTAATATCCATATTATTTGTTAGAATTAATTTTAGAGCATTCCATTAATGTTATAAATAATGCTTTATAAATCCAGATTGTAGATTATAATTTTAACTCGATATAAGATTTTTAATGATACACATCGATATTATTAGGAGATGGTTTAGCTGTCAAAATATATAGTGGTAACTGGTGGAGTTGTAAGTTCAATAGGAAAAGGAATAACTGCAGCATCAATTGGGAGGATATTACGGTCCTATGGAATTGATGTAACTGCAATAAAAATAGATCCTTATTTAAACTGGGATTCAGGGACACTTAATCCATATCAACATGGGGAAGTGTTTGTGACAGAAGATGGTATGGAAACTGATTTAGATTTAGGTCATTATGAACGGTTTTTAGACGTAGAACTATCCGGTGATTCTAATATAACTACAGGCAAAGTTTATTCCTCTGTCATTGATAAAGAAAGGAAAGGTGATTATCTTGGATCATGCGTGCAGATAATTCCACATATAACTGATGAAATTAAGTCAATGATAAGGAAAATTTCAAATAAAAGCGATTCAGATGTGGTTTTAGTTGAAATAGGTGGAACTGTTGGGGATATAGAAAGCCAGCCATTTTTAGAAGCTGTGAGACAGCTGCGTAATGAAGAAGGGCATGACAATGTAATGTTTGTCCATGTAACTTATGTACCTTACCTGAATGCTGCTGGTGAATTTAAAACTAAACCTACCCAGCACAGTACTAAAGAATTAAGAAGCACGGGTATTATTCCAGATATGATAATTTGCAGGTCTGAGTTATCTATTGATGCTCCCCTGAAACAGAAAATAGCTCATTTTTGTGATGTTGAAAGAAAGGCAGTTATAAATTGTCCTGATGTTAGTTCAATTTATGAAGTTCCTTTAATTTTAAGTAAAGAAAATGTAGGGGAATATGTACTTAAAAGATTAAAAATGGAATGCAGACAGCCCGACCTTAAGGACTGGCAGAAAATTGTAATATCTTTAAAAAAAGAGGAGCCAGTAGTAAATATAGGAATCATTGGGAAGTATGTAGAACTTGAAGATGCTTATATAAGTATTAGAGAATCTTTGAAACATGCAGCAGCAAGTATTGGTGTTAAAGTTAATATAGACTGGATAAATGCTGGAAACTCACTTGATACTAACAAACTTGAAGGATTGGATGGCTTACTAATACCTGGCGGTTTTGGTGAAAGAGGTATTTCAGGAAAATTAGAGGCAGTCAAATATTCAATAGAACAGAAAGTTCCCTTATTTGGAATTTGCCTTGGAATGCAGTGTATGGTAATTGAATTTGCAAGATTAAATGGTTTTGAAGATGCAAACAGTACTGAATTTGATCCAGAGACTGAGAATCCTGTTATTGATATTATGCCCGAACAGATAAAGATCGAGTATATGGGCGGAACAATGAGACTTGGTTCTTATCCATGTAATGTTAAACCTGGAACACAGGCATATGAAGCTTATCAAAAAAAGTCGGTGGATGAACGACACAGGCATAGATTCGAATTTAACAATGATTACCGTGAAATATTGCAGGAAAAAGGTTTAATAATTTCAGGTATATCTCCTAATGATTTGCTTGTTGAAATGGTAGAACTTAAAGATCATCCCTGGTTTTTAGGCTGCCAATTCCATCCAGAATTCAAATCAAGGCCAAACAATGCTCATCCTATCTTTGTATCATTTATGAAGGCTGCATTTGAAAATAAAAGAATAAAGTATCAGTGTAACTATTAAACTACAAAATATTTAATACAGGGATCAAGTGATTATCATGGTTCTCGATATACCTTTAATCTGTACATTAATAGCAATTATAGCATGTTTCTATGCAAGTTATACAGATTTAAAAACTGGAATTATTCAAAATAACCTTACTTTTTCATTAATTGGTTTAGGTATTGCCTTAAACGCAGCATATGCATTTATGACAAATGATATATGGTTTATCGTAATTGGTGTAATATTTACAGCGGTTATCTTTACTTTAGGTTACATTTTCTGGAAATTAGGGGCATGGGCTGGTGGAGACGTTAAATTGTTTACAGCACTGGCGGCTTTACTCCCTTTTTATCCATTGACTTTAAATTACAACATATTTGGAGTGCTGTTCCCTATTGTTTCTTTCTATGGGTTCCCTTTTACCCTTATAATAAATAGTTTGCTTTCAATACTTCCATTCCTGTTAATTTACGTGCTATTTATAGCTATACGAAGGAAACCTTACCTTGTGGATGAATTACTGACGCCTGTTAAAGAATATAAAAAAAATATTGTACTGGCACTTGTTACAACAGCAGCAGTTTCATTGACATACCTTATACTGCCTTACCTACCTTACAGGATAATAGTAGTTTCATTAGTTCTTATCATTGTTTTATCGTTCATTATCTCTAAGTTGCCGGATATGATAAAAGCTGCTGTTCTATCTGTTTTTACCGTATTTGCGTTGTACACAAATATACAAGTAACAGTAATTGGTATAGTTGTTATATTTTTATCAATAACTGCTATTGGAATTATTAGAATTCTTCTTACTTCTGTAAATAAGAAAGCGCTTCAGGATAACTATGATCTCCCTGATTTAAAAGAGGGTATGATACCTGCTTACAATATATACCAGAAAAATGATGAAGTTTATATTGATGATAAGGGCTTTTTTGAAAAAATAAAGGAATCATTAAAAAGTGCAGATCCTACAGGCATCACAGCTCCTAAAGGTAAACTTTTAATAAGTTCAATGGCAGCAGGTTTAACTGAAGATGATATAACTCTTCTTAAAAAGTTATCCGAAGAAAATAAGATAGATTCTAAAATTAAAATCAAAAGGGGAGTACCATTTGCACCATCAATTTTAATAGGTCTTTTAATATCTCTATTTATTGGAGATTTGGCTGTTATACTTCAGAAAATATTGTATGTAATACTATACTGACTTATAGTATCATTTGATTGTTAATAGTACTCTGCATCAAAAGTGTACACTTAATTATTTATATAAGATATAAATAACATAAAATATGAGAAAAATGAGCATTATACGACTTGATAATAGGGGGCAGATTTCTGCAGAATATTTGTTACTATTCGTAGTAATATTGACTGTGTTATTTTTTATGATAAACAATTTTGTTGGACCCACTATAGATTCAAGTAATACTGTTTCCAGGGCATCCGATACAAAAATAGTGGTTGAAAGTATTGCAGATGCTGTAAATGTTGTTTATGCCAATGGGCCTGGAGCTAAAAGAACAGTAGATGTTAATGTTCCTCAAGACATTACTTTAGATTTTAATAAAACTAGTCAAACAGTTGGAACAACTCTATACTTAGATTATAATGGAAATTCATCAAATCCAAAGATTATAGATACTACACTAAATGTTGGGGAAGATATAAGTCCTACAACATTAGCACTTTCAAAGGGTTGGCGTACAGTTCAGGTGTACTGGAATATTACCAGTGATGATATAGAAGTCAAAGTCACTAAATAAATTAATCAACTTGAAATTTAGTCATAAATAGAACTAATTACATTGTGAAGCATTAAAAGGTAGATTTCAATGAACATATTTGCTATATTTGGTGAATTAATCATAAAAATGTTTAATTTTGTTGGGAAGTTACTTTTAGAAATACCCAATATTCCAAATAAATTAAGAGGAATTAACTCTGAAAATCTTAAAGATAAAATAGATACAGAAAAAATCAGGGAAAATGTATCTCAAATAAAGAGTGATATGAAGATTAAAGATAATGCTTCAAAAATATCTAAAACAGAAGAAGCTGAAATATTTATAGTGAAGAAAGAGAAAGTTAATGGTTCTGAAGTACAGCATTTTGAAATTAATCGAGATTTTACATCAAAAGAAAAAGAAAGAACTGTTTTTGTACTTCAAATTTTATCATTAGGTTTTTTAGGGGCATCCATAATTTATTTATTTAATTTTTTATCCTTTATTGTTTATTGTGGCTTAGGAGTTTTGTTAATTGGGTGTATAACATATATCTTATATTACAAGGTAAAATTAATGTATCAAGCTGATTTCAATGCTTATCGTGACTTTTTCTTAATGTATGTTGCAGCAGGGATAATTTTAGTTTTATTAGGTACTAATTCAAGCTTTGTTATGGCTTTTTCATTCGACTTTTTCCCATCTTTTACTGTACTAATGTTTGCTGTAATATTTTCAATAGCTGTTTTTTTAATTTTCAGAATTAGATATCATCGTGATTACACATATGGGACTGTAATTGAGGCAGGAAAAAAAACAGCTTATGTAACTGTAGATTATGATATATGTTCAAATGTAAAGCCTGATACATATGTAGTGGATAATAGTTATGGTGCTATTGAAGGTGAAGTTGTTAAACTTCAAGTAGAAGAAAATTTATTGAGTAGAAGTGGAAACAAGCCTATTAGTATACTTGAAACTATAAATGTATAATATGTTTTTTTAATTCTAAATTTTTTTATTGTATATTCAAATAAAGGTAGAAAGTTAGTATATTTTTAATTAGAAACTATTGTAACATTGTACCTGTGTCTGCCGGTTACAATGAAGTCATCCAATGAAGAATTGGTTGTATCATTATTATTTATTGTATATCCTTGGGCTGCAATTGAAGTTAATGTTCCATTTACTATTTTATCTGCGTTTACTTCAGATACAGATCCGGAGAGATCTATTTGGATAGTAATATTATTTCCACCATTCTTTTCGAGGATTATATCCTTTACTTTCAGGGGATCCATAGTGCTGTTTAAAACAAGATCAGATGCAGTATTCGTGGCTCCTTCTCGTGCCGCTAAAGAAATCATATTCAGTTCATTTTGTTCACCGATATATGGGACAAAAGCCAGTACCAGTACTAACATTAACGCAAGTATAAGAACAAATTCTATTGAAATTTGTCCTTTTTGATCTATTTTTTTCATAATAGTCTTTTTTTGATACTAAATTATATTTCTTACTATTTAATTTTAGTAATACAATTTAACAGATATATATTCATTTAATTTACAATTCACTACTTTTTTGCTTTGATAATACTATTTACAAATAGAATAAGATTTTCCAAACATATATAAAGATTGTTTGGCCATATAAAATATCAATTAGGATAAATAATGATATATTGTAGGAGGCTATTATTTTGGGATTGATAGAAGATGATTCAAGGGGTCAGGTGTTTTCTTTGGATATATTAATTGCTTTAATACCTCTTACGATCATTTTAGGCATGGTCGGGGCCGATATGGATAATATGCTTTATTTAACCCAAGATACTGTATTTCAAAGTTCTACTGAAAGAGTTGCTGCAGATGCTGCAAGTGCTCTAATTGAAACATCAGGAACTCCTCCTGACTGGGAGCAGTCAGGGGATTTGAAAGTTGTGGGACTTGCAAAATATGATAATAATATGAACATGTCTATGGAAAATTATTTATCTCCTCACAAGCTCAATGCTTTAAATGAAGATAATATGCAGGAATTAATTGGGCCTAACTATGGATTTTATCTAAAAATTTCAAGAGCTGATGATAAATCTATTTTGGTTAGAAATCCTATAGGGACATACAATGACAGTGCTAAAAACGTAGTAAAAGTTGAAAGGCTAGTTACTACATCGGGTTTACAGGTAGAAACTTCATTGGAGGGGCTGGTCAGAGCTACAGGTAAACCTAAAACTTATGAAACAGACTTTGCTACTAATAAGATCTATGTTGAGTCATATGACTACTGGATTTTAGTTAATAATAGTGGCTACAATTCTGCAATCATTACTGTTAATGGTAACACTGTTGTAGGTCACGATGAAATAAAACAAGATGTTCCTGAACTTAAGAAATGGATAAATGATACTTATTTAAAAAATGAAACAAATTTCTTGGATAATTTAGTAAGTGTTACAGCAGCAAGTAATCCTGGAAATAAAATGGATGTTTATGTAATATCTGCACCTAAAGGAACACCTGAAAGTGAAATTAGTTTGGATAATATTAAGTTAAGGAACTGCATGTTTGAATTGTATGTATGGGTGAAATAATGGATAATCAAGGGTTTATTTTTACTACTGATGCAACACTTGCATTAGTTGTCTTTATGGTATTCAGTACTGCATTTGCATCATACTACTTCCTTCCAAACTATTTAGGGAATGATCATGAACACCTTGAGATGTTAGCCGCCGATGCGCTGAAAGTAATGGAAAATGACGGTACGCTTTATGTGGCCTCAAGTGAATATCAGCTTTATGAAGATGCAAATGCAAAGGGGAACACTGTGGAAGCTCAAAAGCATCTTACAAATGCTACAAATATTTTAAATGGTAATTTATCCTACTTAATACCTGCTGACACAGGTTATAAAATAACATTGAGTGATTATCCTTCAGTTGAAAATAGTAGAGGGCTTTTATATTCTAATGATGTTGCAACCAGGGTGGACGTGATATCTGGACCAAAAGAAGGATGGATGGGAAGAGCATGGTATAAAGTTGAGAAAGCTGAATTTATAGATCAGCCTACAAAGGTAACCACAACTATATGGAACTTCCACAACTGGCTCAAAAGTTGTAGTGGTCCTTGGGGTAGCTATGGTTTAGATGATCGCCCCTATTGGGGTAAAGGAAGCACAGCTCAAAATATAGCATTTTCTATACCTGATAATGCAGCAATTAGCGGACTTACTTTCTTATTAGGTTCTTCCAGCAGTCAAAGTAAAGGTAAGTCATATGCAGCAGATGTAGTAATAAACAGTAATCATAATATTATAAAAAACTCAAGCTTCACTTTCTTAAATTTGAGACCCGGAACGCAGCAAACGATGTATAATTACCAGGGATTCCCTGATTTTGGACAGATCCACACAGGAGTGAATGGTTTTTATGTTAATTTTATTAATGCAACAAGTTACAATGATATGCCCTGGTTTGCATTAATTGCAAATTATACCACTACTTTTAAAGTTCCGGAAGGAGTTTTAAATGACCAGTTTAATTTCACAGATGCTGCGGGAGTAGCTGTACCTGCAACATATGATCGTTATGGCCATAAACAGGGTCAAGATTTAGATGGGGATGGCGATAATAATGAATATGGAAGAATTTATGATTTAAATACAGGAACAATGTCTTCCTTTACAAATGAAAGAGTAATGGATTGGAATACATTTTCTAATAATCGAAATACACTGGATAATTATGATGATGGAGTTCCATTTGTTATCAATAGTGTAAAAGGAGAAGATGGATCTGCAGTAAGTGTTACACAGGAATTTGATATACCCACAGATAATGTCCGAATTCTTGATGGATATGTTGTACTAAATACTTATGGGGCTGTAGATAATGCTATGGTTGAAGTTTGGGATGGAAATCAATGGAGGACAGTCTTTTGCTCGTTTGATTTCAAAGAAACTCCATCTTCAGTATCTACAACAGATTTTAGTGAAATTTCGGATGGTTATGGTAATATTCCGGGAATACTGTATATTGGAAACTATTTAAAAACAGGTCATAATAAAGTTAGAATAACAATTTGGGATCAGGTTCCAAGTACTGATTATGATTTAGTGGGGCTTGTTGATTGTTATACTCATATAAGTTACACCAGATTACCAATAAGATGGGAAAATTTTGCATATAATAGTTTCCAGGATAGTAGTAGTAGCTCTACTTCGTCACGTACATTTTCAACAGATGACAATGCAAGGGAAGTTTATTTATTTGTAGGAACAGGAAGTGATACAAGACATATAAAGGTTGAAGTTGCACCCCCTTCAGGAGGTTCCAGTTCTTGGAAAACATTATATGACAGTGATACTGTTCCTTACTATATAAATTTAGCCCAATTAGACGCATCCAAAGGATATCATATATTTACAAATGGCGGTGGTAATGATTACACAATTAAAAAAGGGACTAATTACAGAACGAGGGTAACTATTACCAGTTCCACGAATGAATGGGAATCCGGAGATACTCACACTGAAATATTCTCAGGTACAAGAGTATCAGTTTTATATCCTGAATTTTTAGAGAATATGTGGACTACATCATATTCTGGTGATCCTAACATTGCAAAACAACAAGCAGAACAGGATCTAATTGACAGATTAACTCAATCAGGTATTACTCCTGATCCTGATTTAATTAGAAGTGAAGCTTTATATACTGGGGATTTACCAAATTCAATTCCTGTACGATTAGATTTATGGAAACATTGAGGAGATTAAATGGACGAAAAAGGATACGCATTTACCCCCATGGTTTTTTTACTTTTCATACCTATTATGATAATCGCCATTAACTTCAATGGGGTCGTTCATGAGGCCAATATGATTGCATCTATTGCAATGGGGGGAGATGTTACATATTCCACAGTAACCAATATAGTGTCTGCTGTTGAAAAAGGTGGGCAAGATGCTGGTAGAAGTGCGGCCTACAACGCTACAAGACATGTAATAGACAAGAGTAGTAACCTTAGTGATCCTGATCCTTTCTTTGACAGTGGCCAAAGTAAGACTTATATTATAAATCAAGCATTGCCTGTTTTAAATGCCCATGTTATTAGTATCTGCAAAGATATGGAAAGCCAAACAGGAAGAGAAATTTACATCAACAATATTAATATTACTGACTACACTACTTCAACATTTAGTGCAAGTGATTTAACTATTACTCAAACGGAACCATTTGGATTTTATATTAACATAAAAGGAGGAATACCCATAAAAGTTGTACAGAAAGATCAGGTTTATGAAGGAACCCTGCCATCAATCTCTTCTTATGTATCCATTAGAGGTATGGAAGATCCATATATTTGGGTTAATTCTAAGCAAAGAACAAGTAATATTATCTATGAATATCCTTATTACAGAGATTATGAGCAACAATATTTCTTTGCTGATACTGTAGATGTAGATAATCACAGGATAAACTTTTTATGGGATTGTTTGAATGGTACCAATAATCCAAGCCAGATTACTCCACGTCCTTATTATTTCCCAGATCCTACGGGGTTGTCATTCTTCGATAGGTTAGAAAATAAATCTGTCAGTACTTCAACTAGTGATCCTAGTGTAAGAATGAGCACGTTTATTCTTGGAGATCCATTAAAGGATGAGCACTCGGGTAATGAAATTGTGTCCCGATTGGATCATGAATATTTCAGTGATGTTACTACTAATGTTGGCCCTATATACATAGGAACTGGAAAAGATAAAGAACCAATGCAAGATCCATCAGGTACGGCTGTATTTTACCTTTCACAAACATATAAAGATTTCTTTGGCCTGGATGATTGGTATAAAAACTAGGTGATACGATTGATTTTAGATAATAAAGGGCAGGCCAGTGCAGAATTGATACTGGTAACAGTGGTATTTCTGGTTGTTGCCATGGGTTTGATTAGTTTATCTAATTCTGAAATGAATAAAGTTCATTCGGGTGATCTTGCGCATGCTAGAATGATAGGTGAATCAATGGCCGAAACTATTAATACTGTTTATATAAACGGACCCGGATATTCAGCTAATTTTACTCTTCAGAATTTATCAAACTCTCCAGGTTATACAGTTTACGTTTATAATAATACCGGAAATATAAATATCATCTATTTGGGTAATAATATAACTATTAAACTGATACCTCTCAATGTTACAAGCAACAGTATGATGACCAATGGTACAACACATTTAGTAACAAACAACAAAGGTAACATTACCATAAAATAACAATATCTCAAAAATTTAACGGTGATTTCTATGGATCTTGAACCAGGATGGGAAAAAAAGGCTTTAATAATAGTTGGAATAATTTTTATCATTTTAGTGATTTATGCTTATAATCCTTTTAAAAGCACGCCTAATGTAGAAATAGCTAATCAAACAACAGATACTGCAGTTGCAACTCCAGCACCTCCTGTTGTAACTTCAGATAATTCTACCAACAACACGTCCATTACAAATGAGACTAATGGAACATTTCAGATATCTGCAGACGTAGCTAAGAATATAGCTGCAGGAGCTAATTCTGGATATACAGCAGGACAACCTACTCAGGGAAATGTTACCATAAACAATACTGCATTTTCTGTATGGATAGTTCCTATTACAAAAGCTTCAATATCAAAGAAAGTATATGTTGATTTGTCAACAGGAACAATAGTTGGAAGCACATAACTTCTATAAAGTCTTAGTATATATACAAAAGTAGGAGCATTATCATATTTTATTTTTAAATCATTTTTTATATTTTTAAAAGCATATAAAAAGTTTAAAACTTATTCTGTTAACTTAGATACTTTTAAAGATGAATTACAGGAATTTGCTTATCTACAATTATATTTGATACACAAATTAATAATTAAAAACTTTTATAATGTTATATCTATAGAATATAATAATTTATTATTTAGATATTCTACTGTAGCATTAAAAATATTTATTCAAATTTGGACATTATGAAAATTATAGTGTAACAAAAAAGATATATGTTGATGAATCAAAGGAATAATAGTTATAAAGTGAAAACTTAGTGTAATACAGAGATTGAATGGTCGTGGGACGTAATCATGGAAACTATCGCAGTCATAATAATGGTAATATTATTTTTAGTACTAATGGTATTTGTTTTTTCAACCGCACTTTTAACGCCAATTATCGGCAAAAGAAACCTTATATTTGTGATATTAATGGGTTTTGTAGTAGGTATCATTGGGGGAGCGTTTTTCATATCTCCAGTGATGGATGACATTCCAGGAATTGCTTCGGCATTTTATCAGAGTACGTCTACAGATTTAGATACAGTATATTTGGATGTTCCAAATAGCGTAGATGTTAATCAATTTATAAATACTGCAAAAAATACAGACGGAGTCGAAAATGTCAGTGTAACTGGAATAACTATTAAAACATCCCAGTTCTCTGATCTATGGAAAAATACGCTCGGAACACGTATACCTGGTTCAAATAGTAATATAACATCTGTAGAGATTCAGGGAAATGATACCATAAATATCCAGATTCAAAACGGAAGTGATCCTCAAACGACAATTAATAAATTAGATGACTGGTTGTTGTTAATTGCGGGAATAACTACAAAATACAGTGCTGTGCATGTAACTGTTCAAACTGAACCCGCAAAAACAGATCAGATCACAGATCAGCTGTCCCAAACTGTAGTGATAAGCAGTATAGGGGGCCCTACACAGGATAAAATCAATTCTTTAAAGGCTATACTTCCAAATCAATCTAATGTAATTATCTTGTGCGGATTTATTGGAATGTTAGTAGGTTTAGCAGGAGTATTTATAGATAGTATCCTTAGTATTTTTGACGAGATCAGGGGAAGAATAATTAAAAAAGATGGTGATTAAATATGGAAGTAGCAGTTCTTTTTTCAGGAGGTAAAGACAGTACAATGGCAGCATATAGCGCCATAAAAGAGGGGCATGAATTAAAATATCTTGTGTCTGTATTTTCTGACAATCCTGCTTCATATATGTTCCATGTTGCAAATATACATATTACAGAACTTTCAGCTGAAGCAATGGGAATTCCGCTCATTAAAAAAGTTACAAAGGGTATTAAAGAAGAAGAATTAGAAGATCTTAAAAATATTCTAATTGAATTGAAAGATAAAGGAATTGAAGCAATTTATTCAGGTGCACTTTTTTCAGTATATCAAAAATCAAGAATAGATGCGCTTTGTGAAGAATTAGGGCTTAAATCATGTGCTCCTCTGTGGCACAGGGATCCTGTTGAGTACATGGAAGAGATTATTGACCTCGGATTTGAGGTTATAATAACAAGTGTGGCTGCTGAAGGCCTTGATGAATCATGGCTTGGTAAAAGAGTTGATAAAAATTCTCTTGAAGAAATTGTTGAATTAAATAGAAAATATAAAATACACATTGGTTTTGAAGGCGGTGAAGCAGAAACTCTTGTTTTAGATGGCCCTATCTTTAATAAAAAGATTAAAGTGATGGAATCTGAAAATATTTGGGAAGGAGACAGCGGATACTATTTAATAAAAAAGGCAAAGTTAGAGGATAAATAAATTAATGCGTTTTATTATTTTTAATTTAAAAATAGATGTTCTAAATTTATTTTTATTCGCCGCAGCGAAAAATCGAAGATTTTGAGTGAGGATTTTTTTTGATCAATCCGCTCGAAAATTCATAGAATTTTTGGCGCCCCAAAATTGAAAATTTTGAGGGCGTTTTCTCTGAAAAAAGGTTGAAAGGCAGCGGTTATTTTTTAATAAAAGAAGCTGAGTTAGCGGATAAATAAATGACTTTTATTATTTTTTTTAAATTATATTGATTTTAAATTTTTGTTTTTACTCTCCGCAACGGCAAAATTAGAAGAATAATAAGTTTTTGCAAATGTTGTGTCCTTAAATTAAATTTATTAAAAACAAACATTAACTGATTCTTTATTGAATTAGTTCAAAATTATTAAGGATCTATTTTTAGATCTCATTTAATTTCTGGTGCAATCCAGTCTATAAATTGTCGGGGATTATCAGTTTCAATTTCAACATTAATTTCTCCAAGTGGAGATAGATCATCTTCTACAAAATTTGGAACTCCAACAAATGC
>JAEZKE010000037.1 GCA_023436175.1 Methanobacteriota archaeon | reverse complement strand
GAACAGGAGATGCAACAAAAATCCTTAAAGAAAACGAGATGGTAACACTCGATGGAAATAAAGGAATAGTTTACAAGGGCAAATTTGAGGAAGCAGAGAAAAAAGAAGCTGCTGAAGAACAACCTGCAGCCGTTGCACAGGCACCTATTTTAACTGTTACAGAAGTTAAAGTCAATGTCAGTATGCCTGAAGCAGCTAAAAAAGCAGCTGCAACTGGTGCAGATGGAGTAGGACTTCTTAGAACTGAACATATGATGTTAACCTCTGGAGTACATCCTAAAAAGTTCATAATGGATGGAAAAGAGGATGAACTCATAAAAATCCTTGTAGAAAATGTTTTAAAAGTTGCAGATGAATTTTATCCAAAACCAGTCTGGTACAGAACTCTTGATGCACCTACAGATGAATTTATTTCTCTGGAAGGTGGAGAAGGCGAACCATACGAACACAATCCTATGCTCGGATGGAGAGGTATAAGAAGAGAACTGGACGAGCCGGAAATATTAAGGGCTGAATTCAAAGCAATTAAAAAACTTCACGAACAGGGCTACACCAACATTGGAATAATGATACCTCTGGTTCAACATCCTGATGAACTCAGAAGAGCTAAACAAATAGCTGAAGAAGTTGGACTGAAACCTCAAAAGAACATTGAGTTTGGTATCATGGTTGAAACACCTGGAGCAGCTCTTATAATTGAAGATTTTATTGCTGAAGGACTTGACTTTGTAAGCTTTGGAACAAACGACCTTACCCAGTACACACTTGCTATTGACAGAAACAACGAAAACGTTGCAAAACTTTACTCTGAAGGACATCCTGCAGTTTTAAAACTCTTAGTCCGCGTTATAAAAATCTGTAACGAAGCAGGAGTTAAAACAAGTATCTGCGGACAAGCTGGAAGTATGCCTAAAATAGTTGAAAAACTTGTAGAGGCTGGAATTGAAAGTGTATCTGCAAATACAGACGCAGTTGCAACTGTAAGGGAAACAGTAGCAAGAGTAGAAAAGAAACTTGTCTTAAAAGCTGCAAGAAAAATGATGAGTGAATAATAAACTCATTATCTTCTTATTATTTTTTTTTAATTAATTTTTGAATTTTTCAAAATTTTTGCTCAAAGCTCTCAAAAACTTTAAGTTTTTTAGGAGTTAGAATATATTTATATTTTTAAAAATTTTTCAAAAATCTATAGATTTTGACAGATTTTAAAGTTTATATAACAATTATTTTTCAGGGAGTTAAAATGGATAAAAAAGGAATCACAAAACAGGAAATATCTGAAAAACTCAAAGAATTCAAAGGGGAGGACATGACCTACAGATCAGGAAGAATTCTAGGTTCAATGTGCACATGTCCTCATGAAGTCGGCCTTGAAGCATATAAAATGTTTCTAGAGTCTAATTTAGGTGATTCCGGTTTATTTAAAGGTACCCGGAAGATGGAGAAAGAAGTAATCCAGATGCTTGGAAACCTTCTTGGTAAAGAAGATGTTTGCGGACATATCATAACTGGTGGTACTGAAGCAAATATAATGGCAATGAGGGCGGCAAGAAATTCAAGCAACATTAAGGATCCAGAGATAATTGTTCCTAAATCTGCTCATTTTTCCTTTAAAAAGGCGGCAGATATGTTGTGCCTGAAACTCATGGAAGCAGAACTTGATGAAAACTATCGAGTGGATATAGAATCGGTAAAAGAGCTTATATCTGATAGAACTGTAGCAATAGTTGGTATTGCAGGGACAACTGAACTTGGCGTAATTGATCCTATAGAAGAACTTTCAAAACTGTGCCTGGAAGAAAATATTTATCTGCATGTCGATGCAGCATTTGGAGGATTCACAATTCCGTTTTTAGGTCTTAGTGGTCGTGATCTTCCTAAATTTGATTTTTCTCTTGAAGGAGTATCTTCTATTACAATAGATCCTCATAAGATGGGTCTTGCCCCAATTCCAACTGGAGGCATTATTTTTAGAGATAGAAGTTACCTTGAAAGCATAAGCACTGAAACACCTTACCTTACAGATAAGGAACAGTTTACAATTGTAGGTACTAGAACAGGTGCATCTACCGCCGCAACATGGGCTCTCTTAAAATATTTTGGAAAAGAAGGGTACTGTTCTATTGCTAAAAAATGCATGGAAGTCACAGAATACTTAGCCGAAGGAATCAAAAAATCAGGTTTTAACTTAATGGTTGAGCCCCAATTGAATCTTGTTGCATTTGATTCAAATGAAATAAAGATTGATACAATTGTAGATGAACTTAAAGAGAAAGGATGGGCGGTTTCAGTATCATCTTATCCTCGGGCTATAAGAATCGTTGTCATGCCCCATGTTAAAATGGAACATGCCCAAGAATTTGTGGATGACCTATCTAAGATTCATGCAAAGTACGCTTTAAGGAGTATACCTCAAAATGATGAACGGAAGACATCTTTAAAATTAGCTGATAAAACACTGCAGGGTAAATAAATGAACACGAAAATAATTAAAACTCCAGTAACTCATGATGCAATTGAAGATCTGAAGGTTGGAGATAGGATCGAAATACAGGGTAAAATATTTACTGGTAGAGATGCTGCACTTCCAAAACTTGTCAGATCACTTAAAAATGGTGAAAAATTAATTAATCTTGAGGGTTCTGCTATAATGCACACTGCAGTAAGTGATGCTGGAATATCTCCCACTACAAGCAATAAAGAAGAAATTGAAGAGAGTATTCCTTATCTCTCAAAAGCAGGGGTAAAAGTCCATATTGGAAAAGGAGGGTTAAGCGAGGAAACAATAAAAGCGCTTAATAAATGGGGATCTATTTTTGTTGTAACCCCTCCTGCAGCTGCCCTTCTTACAAGTAAAGTGATATCAAGACGTGTTGCTGCATTTGAAGAGGAAGGAATGGAGGCTATCTACGAGCTTGAGGTGGATGGGCTTCCGGGTATTGTTGCGATTGCGCATGGAAAGTCCATATACAATGATTAAATTTTCAAAGGGGTTACCTGTTGGTAACTTAAACTTATTTTAAAATTTTAAGATTATTTTTAATTCAGTCGTGATCCTGTGAATCATTTATTATAACCCTTTTACCCTCTGCAGTGGGTATAACTTTCATTTTCCCGCCTTCAAACTCTTTATCAAGCTCTTTTCCTTCAAATAACATGTGTAAAAAGACTCCGAGGGATGATACTTCTGAATGGGGCTGTGAAGTTACAGAAACATTCCAGTCGGCTTCTTTATAAACCTTGGTGGGAACTCTCGAACCGCCAACCACCACAAGCTTGTCCTTTGGCGAATCTCTAATATCATCTACAACTTCCTGGACCTGGGATCCGTACATTGTTAAATGAACTACTTCTCCGCCGTTGTTTTTCCACTCATCTATAAGGTTTTCATAATTCTTTTTATAATCTACTTTAAATTGACCGCCCCATCGTTTAGCCACATCTTCAACGTTTTTCATGAGATTTGTATCTTCATCTCCATTTAAAATTACTCCATCTGCTCCAAAAGCTCTAGCTGTTAGGCAAACGTGGGTTGTTATTCGCGCATCTCTTTTATGTCTGTGATCCAGTCTTAAAACATTGATTTTCACTGTTATACACCCTTAATTTAGTTATATGTATATTAAAATGG
Source organism: Methanobacteriota archaeon (assembly GCA_023436175.1). Taxonomy (GTDB): domain Archaea; phylum Methanobacteriota; class Methanobacteria; order Methanobacteriales; family Methanobacteriaceae; genus Methanobacterium_D. The sequence continues at coordinate 16,812 of JAEZKE010000037.1, read as the reverse complement.
TAGTCATTACAAGGAGGGACACTAAACGCCCTATTTCATTGGAAGCCCCTAAAATATCCCCTGTTGCATATTTAAATTGCTTTGAAGCCACAGCAGCAACTGCAGAACCACCAATTATCCCTCCAATTATTCCAAAAATTCCGGTGATATCTATGGCCAAAAATCCAATTAGTGACGCTAAAACAAATGACAGTACTAATAATTTTATGTTCATTGACTCTATAAATAATCTTCCAGTTCCATTTGGAAATGGTTTTGAAAATGTTGCACAGGTTATAAGGCCTGTTTTTGCAGCTACTTCGGAAATTAAGAGTACTAAAAATATTAAACCTGAAGGAATGGCATTAATTGCTGCAAATGTAATTATTGCAACTATAAAAAAGAGGGAAATACCTCCAGTTCCAACCATCATGTCTCTCATTACCTGGATCTTTTTGTTGTAGTCTCCATGTACCATGAGGCCGTCACCCATGTCCATGAGTCCGTCAAGGTGATGGAATCCCGTAAACCATATTGCAAAACTGTAAACTATTGCTGCTGTGATGAGTTGAGATAGGTGAACTATATTTAAAGATATGAATCCAACTGCCCCTACAAATATTCCAATTAATCCGCCGATTACAGGCCAGAACCATGTGAAAGCTGTCATTTCTTCAATGGTGGTGTGAATATTTAGAGGTATAACTGTTGAAAATGAAATAAGTCCAGCTACCCCTCTAAGTTTGGACGAGTTTAGGGCAGGATGTGATTTTTCATATTCTCTATTTAATACCTTTTTGTCGCTCATGGCTATCCCCTGATCATTCCTCAAAAATCTTTGACATACATCCCGCAATGAGACCTGCAAATATATCATCAAGTACAGGGCCTAATTTGCCAATTATTCCTGGTTTTTCCTCATCATATCTTTTAAAATTGAATATTGCTTTGGTTCCGGCAATTTGATTTGCTACAGACATTCCAAAGACCTCATCTGAGTATAAATATGCAGGATCATCATCCACATTTATTCCAGTAACTCTATGTTTTGCATAATCCTCTTCAAGCCTTATCCCTGCAATTATGAAGGATACAACGTTCAAATCCTCTAAAGCTTTTAATATCTGTTTATGTAGTTTTTTATAGAGTTCTTCACTTTTTTCAACGCCTACACATAGCTCCATTCCAGCTTCAACAAGATCTTCTATTTTGATACCTGCACCTTCTATATAATCTAAAACTTCTTTTTTAAATCCTGAATTTAAAATAGATTTCTTTGTGGCTTCTCTAACACATTTCATAACTAAAAATTGAAGTTCGGCATCATCAATTTCTTTATCTTCCTCTCCAGTACAGGCTACCATCATGGAATCATGAGGATTACCCGTAGCTAAATCTCCAAAAGAGCTTCTAACATCTAAATCCCATAATGCAGCTATTTTGGCCCTTTCAGCACATGAATATGAATTTAAAAGCGATTTATAATTTAAATCTTTGTTTATAAGTATTATAACATTTATAGATCCTGCATCATCATTATAATTCTCATTGATAATTTCTCCAGCACCATATAAGTTTAATGCATGGGCTGAAACTATAGCTGTTACATAATCCGATGTTTCAATAGCATATTGGTTCACATCGGTACTTGTTAGAATTATTGATGCTGGATTCAATACATTTTTGTTTTCGAGGAATTTTTGGATATATTCCTCTTTATTGGGGATAGTGTCATAAATGGAATGATTTATTATGGTTTTGATGGTTGAAAAATTAGTATTAGAATTACTTAAAGATAAAAACCCATTTTCTCTTTGAATTATGAAAATATCTCTTTCTATATTTATCTGGGCATCTTTGATACATATTTTTTTCATTAAATCACCATATGGCTATTTATTGTAATTAATTAATTTTTTAATTGTAATTTCTTAATTTTGTGGTTTGCAATGAATTTAAATCCTGAGATTGATATTATATTCACAGTCACCAATATTATAATAGATGGGCAGAACATATGAATATATAATGAGAAGGTGATTGCATGAAAGTTCATCTAAGGGTCTTTGTTGAGATAAAAAATTTAGGAAAAGCTATGAATGCTTTAACTGATGCAGGAATAACTGGATTTTATGTTTTAGAATATAAAGGTATGTCTCCTCAAGATTGGAAGGGATTTTCTATAAAAGAAGATCCAGAATCAGCAATTATGATGATCCAGGACCATGCAAAGAATGCGTTGCTTATATGCAGTGTTGTAGACGAAGAAAGGGTAGATGAAATAGTAAAAATGGTTCGTGATGCTCTTAAAGGTGAAAAGTATACTATTTTGGAAGTTCCAATACGTAGGATAATTATAAGCAACGGTAAAAATGAAGATTAACTGTATATTCTAATTATTACTTATCAATTTATTTTATGTAACTTATTTATTTCAGATACTTCTCTAAAAAAGTCTTATTAAGGCCATTCATGCTTATTTTTGTATTATTTTCGTGAAACTGTAATTTATAAAAATTTTTTGTATTCTAATTCACCTTTTTTATTTTATCATATAATCTGATTTTAAAAGACATTTTCATAATATATAAAGCATATAAGATTTTTTTTAAGAAATTTTAAGCTTAATATTTATTATTTTTAAAGTCAGTATAATTTTAGAATTATATTTGTAATTTAATAACTTATTAGATATTTAAAATAATAAAAATATATTTATAATTTTTAATTTTAAATTAACAAGTAAAATTTATATATAAAGACATATTAAAAGTTCATTTCCCCTAATTCTATTTGAGAAAAATCATATTAAGTAAATAATCACATCCGTTTTTGGATGAATTTCATAAAATATTTATATGGAGTAATACAAATTATTACTAAGTTTATACGGAGGTGTTAATTATGCTCCAACTGGTTCAGGGGTACCTAACCCTAGTGGCACCAACCAAGCAACTGAACCAAAAAAACATATGGAGTGTGATTATATTAAGCGACGAATTAAAGTTAGTACGATATTAGCGTTGTTCTCAATTGTAATGCTTCTTATTACGGGTCCTGCGGCTGTTTCAGCCCATGGGATAGGTGCTTATAATGTTAAAGTAACATCGAAGTATGTTATGGCAACAGCTAAATGTAGTTGTAGTTTATCAGCAAATTACAATTATCATACGCGAGTTTTCTACAATTATGACCCATCATCACATACATGGGGAACTCTTGCATTTGAAGAAGGTCCAGCTTTCTGGACTTCACCAGAAGGTATGTGGTACAGTACGGTAACTGACATGGACTTCTGTTTAGTTCATGGAAAATCCCATGACCATCGTGGGTTTTATTTAATTCCATATAATGGAGTAATTAATGGAAAAGAAGTTAAAAATGGATACTTCACAGGAAAAACTGTTGTTCTGCAAAATAAAAATCAAAATGTAACTCAAAATAAAAATTCAAATATTCCCAAAGTAAGGGCACAGGATTACGAAGAAGAGACTATTGAATTACTCATTGGAAATAAAGTGTATAAAATCGATAAAGATAAATTAGAAGCGTTCAAAATTGAGGGTCTCTGGATAGCTGAGCTGTAAATCTAATTCCAGCTCAGATTTCTATTTTTTTTAAAATTAACTAATTTATTTAAGATTTGGACTTAACTTGGTAACTTAACCATGGTAAGCCAGAAACTTTCTATTGACTGTATAACTTTTATAAACTGGTCGAAATCCACAGGTTTTATAATGTAGCAATTAGCATGATTACAGTAAGTCTTTAAAACATCATCTTCAGCACTTGATGTAGTTAAAATAACTACAGGAATACATTTGAGTTCTTCATCTTTTTTAATCTCTATCAGAACTTCACGCCCATCTTTTCGAGGTAAATTTAAATCAAGCAGTATTAAGTCCGGTTTTGAAGTATCAGTATATTCTCCATTATGTTGTAAGTAATCCATAGCTTCTACACCGTCTTTTACATGATACAATTTATTATTTATTTTAAAATCCTTAAAAACCTCCATTACAAGACGTGCATCTGCGGGATTATCTTCCACAAGTAAAATTTCAACAGTTTTACCTATCAATTTATCACCATAAATTAATGTATTTATTTAAATATTGTGACTGCTTTACATATTTTGCTGATTTCAGACGATGAATCTATATTCTTATAAATCAGGCAGGAAGTGTTTATTTTATTTTTTTTAATTAAATTCTATGTATTTGTAACTCTTTAATTGATGTTTTATTAACATTTTCCTGTTTATATTTATTGTCTACATTAGAAAGAATACTTTTCTTTAATGAAAGTTTAACTGGTAAGTTTGAATATTTTTAGGAACTGCGACTATTTTTTTTAGATTTGATAGTCTTTTTTAAACATTTTATCTAATTTTTCTCTATAATATGATATATTAGGAATATATCCGTATGTATTAATATATATAATTAAAATATTAATACTTTTCTAAAGCTTCTCTAATCTACGGGATAAAACGGGTTTAATACACATAAAATGCATCTATCTCAAATGAAAAATAAATAAAGATGTGATAAACATGAAGCTTAATTTAAAAATTAAAATTGAATATTTACAATACTTAAAAAGGTAAAATATATTAAAATTTAAGCCTATTTGATTTGTTGAATATTTATATTCAAAATCCAGCTACTTTGGTTGGTTTAAACTTTAAATATTTGATTTTTTTGATATTTTTTAGAAACTAATTGATATCCAGGGGGTTTATGATATAGCAGTCGGATATTGCTGTAGGTTTTGATTATATCACCTTCAGCACGTGAAATGGTTAGAATAAATAATAGGCTGTATGAGTGCTGTCTTTTTATTTTTTAAAGTTTAATGTAAAGTAGCGAATATTAAAAACACTATTCCATGCTCTTTTTATTATAATCCTTCAACGTCTTTAAATGCTCTTATTCGCCTCATACATGATTCACAGGTACCACAAGGCTCTTCTTCACCCATGTAACATGAATAACTTAAATCCATAGGGGCGCCTATTTGGATACCTAATTTAACGATTTCCGTTTTACCCATATTTATAACTGGAGCTTCAATTTTTACACCTTCAAGTGTACCAATTTTAAGGACATTATTAAATGCATTTAAGAATTCTTTTGAGTTATCAGGGAATGTAGCTGCTTCTTCTAAGTCCCATCCTACAATGATCTTTTCTGCATTCTCAGCCTCTGCAAATGATGTTGCTATGGCTGTAAAAACCACATTTCTCCCGGGAACCCATACTTTTCGTGCTGTCTCGTCACAAATTTCTTTACTGTCAAGTTCATTCATTTTAAGTTCTGGAACTTCCGCGTCAGAAGTTAAAGCTGATTTTCCAAGATTTTTAAGCCATGGAAGGTCTAAAACAGTATGTTTTATCCCTAACTTTTCACAAACAGCTCCCGCAGACCTAATTTCCATTTCTGCACTTCGCTGGCCGTAATCAAATGTTATTGCATGAATTTCATATTTATTATTATAATATGCTGTTGCAACTGTTGAATCAAGCCCTCCTGAGAGGACAGATATTGCTTTTGCTTTATTTTTCATTATATCTCACTTCGTTGAATTTTAAACTAATAGCTATCTAATAGTTTCTTAAATGTACTGTTGGCTTTTTTCATAACATCTTTTAGGGGCACGCCAGTCTCACCTGCTATTTTTTTCGCATCCTCGTATTCTGGGCTGTAGTTTATTACCTCTTCTCCAATCATCCCAATTTTAATTTGTATATCGTGTTCTATTCCACCAATATCCAATTTTATAGGTACAATTTCTCTTTTTACAATATTCCTATGAACATAAGGTAATACTCTAACTCCAAGTGTCCCAGTTTCTCGTATAATTGCTTCCGATACTGCAGCACTATCTTTTGGTTTTGTGATTACCCTTAAAAGATGTCCTGGTCGGTTTTTCTTCATTAATACTGGAATTACGCTAATATCTAATGCTCCTGCATCTAAAAGCTTATCAAAAGTGTGGCCGATAACTTCACCAGTTACTGTATCAAGATTGGTCTCAAGAATGGATACTTTATCAGTTGGAACAATGGAATCTCCCTTTACAACCCTTAAGACATTTGGTATTTCAAGTTCTCGTTTCCCTGCTCCGTAACCGATCTTGCTGTTGGTGACCAGAGGATAAAAATCACAGATCTCATCAACCATATTCACATAAAGAGCTGCTCCAGTTGGAGTTGTAAGTTCATGATTAACAGGCCCTCCAAATGATGGAACGTTTTTGAGTATTTCAAGGGTTGCAGGTGCAGGAACGCTTAACTTCCCGTGCATGCTGTTAATTCTACCTCCGCCGAGCGCAACAGGCATTCCATAAACTTTTTTTGAATCAAATCCTAATTTGTAAAAGCAGTAAGCAGAACCAATAATATCTGCAACTGCATCTGCAGCTCCAACTTCATGAAAATGTATTTTATCTAAACTTGCACCATGAACTGTAGATTCAGCTTCTGCAATGGTATAAAATACTTTTTTTGCAAATTCTAAAACTTCAGGGCTAATTTTATAGTTTACGTTATCTAAAGTTTTAAGAAGTTCTACATAACCAATTGATTTCCTGTCTTCACACTGGATATTAGCATAGGTAGCAGAAATGCCAGATTTTTTGGTCTTATTTATTTTGATACTGATATCCCCAAAAGGAGAAGCATAACTTTCCATAACTTCTGATACTTCTTCTGAATCTACTCCCAGATCTATAAGTGCTCCTAGCACCATGTTTCCAGATATTCCTGAATTTTGAGGATCTAAAATAACTACCATTATATCATTTCCTTTTTTGAAGCTGTATTTTAAAATCTAATTTGTATTTTAAGTTATATGTACTGAGTTTAGGATTACTGTTTGCATCCTCCATAGACTGCAAGATGATAATATTTCCAGATTACATCCACATCCTTAAAACCAGTATCGCGAAGCCAGTCAATGTGATCAGTTAATTTAGCAGGATGATCTTCTTGTTCTGCAGCAGGTATCCATTTTTCCTCTATTTCTTCCATACCAATACTCAAATTCATGAATTTTTTCCATTTAGAAGTATATAGGCCCTGTAAATATTTATTTGAGCCTAAAACAGCGTCTGCGTTTAAAAATACTCCTCCAGGGGTCAATGCTTTGTATATTTTTTTGTAAAATCCCTTCTTGTCTTCATCTGTTGCAAGATGGTGTAATGCCAGTGAAGAAACAATTACATCATATTTTTCGGTGAAATTATACTCATAGAAATCACCTATGACATATTCTATATTATTGTAGTCCTGTAATTTTAGTTTAGCCATTTCAATCATATTTTCAGCTAAATCAAGACATGTTACTTTGGCATTTTTAAATTGTTCCTTCAATGTTTGGGTTACAGTTCCAGTACCACAGCCAAGGTCAAGAACTTTTACAGGAGCACCCTGTTCAAATGGGATAGAACTGATTAAGGCATTTATCATATCTTTGTAATGTGGAATTAGTTTAAGGATAATTTCATCAAATTCTTTTGATTCTTCTTCAAAATGAGCTTTTACTTTATCGCTTTTTTTCAAAATAATTCACCTTTAAAAATTGAATGATACAGTTAATTGTTAAATATTGTACTTTTTTTAGTATAATATTAGAATTTTAGTGGATTTAAAATGAGCTATTTGAATTATAAAAAGAATTATAAAAAAAGAGAATGTGGGTTTATTTTATAACCATCAGCGTATCTCCAGCATTCACGGTGTCCCCTTCTTTAGTGAAGATTTCTTCTACAGTTCCAGAGCTTGTAGCATGGATATCATTTTCCATTTTCATCGCTTCTAAGACTGCAACTACATCTCCTTCATTTACCTTATCTCCTTTATCTACTTTGAGTTTAAGGATCATTCCCTGCATTGTAGAAGTTACTCCTCCCTCAACAGGGCCTTTAGGTCCTTGATCACCTTCTGCTTCTATTTCCATGTAACCTACTGGTTTCACTTTCACATTAAAGATTTCACCATCAACATCTACAGCATATTCTGTAGGGATTCCAGTTGGTGCTTCACATGCCTCAGCTTCTGCAGGTGGTGCAAGTGGTTCTTCTTCACAGTCCCCTCGTAAAAATTTTGGAGCAACTGCAGGATATAGCGCATAAGTTAAGATATCTTCTTCTTTTTTGATAATTCCTAACTTTTCTCCTTCTTCTTTGCATTTTTCAAGTTGAGGTTTAAGTAAGTCTGCAGGTCTTACAGTTATTGGTTTCTCATCCCCAATGATTTCTTTCCTAATATCCTCATCAACCGGTGCAGGAGGTTTTCCGTATAATCCTTTCAGATAATCTTTAACTTCTTTAGTGACTGATTTATACCTTTCTCCACCTAATACGTTCATAACTGCTTGAATTCCAACTATCTGGCTTGTTGGAGTTACAAGGGGAGGATATCCCAGATCTTTTCTAACTCGTGGTACCTCTTCAAGCACATCTTCATATCTATCAAGTGCATTTTGAACCTTAAGCTGCGATACAAAATTTGACAGCATTCCTCCTGGAATCTGGTAAATTAGAACTTCTGTATCTACGTTTTCCGCAATAGGATCTAAAATGCCGCTGTATTTTTTACGTATTTCTTCGAAATATTTTTTGATGTTTGTAAGAAGTTTTAGATCAAGTCCTGTATCGTAGGGAGTACCTTGAAGGGCTGCTACCATACTTTCAGTCGGTGGCTGCGATGTGCCCCATGAAAGAGGTGAAATAGCAGTATCTAAAATATCTACACCTGCTTGACAGGCTGCATAGTAACTCATAGGTGTCATGCCGCTTGTGCAGTGGCAGTGTAAGTTTATTTTTAGATTTGTTTCTTCTTTAAGGGCTGTTATTAATTCATAAGTATCATGTGGTGATATTAAACCAGCCATATCTTTTATGGCTACAGAATCACATTCTAATGCTTCTAATTCTTTTGCAAATTCTACATATTTTTCTACTGTATGAAAAGGACTTACTGTATATGAAATTACTCCCTGTACATGTGCATCCTGTTCTTTTGCTACTTTTATGGAGTATTCCATGTTTCTTATATCGTTTAATGCGTCGAATATTCTGAAAACGTCTACTCCATTTTCATAGGACTTTTCAACAAATTTTCGTACTACATCGTCAGGGTAATGCTTGTACCCTACTAAATTTTGACCACGAAGTAACATTTGAATAGGAGTTTTTTTCATGTGTTCTTTAAGCTCTATAAGCCGTTCCCATGGGTCTTCATTTAAATAACGTATACATGTATCAAATGTTGCCCCACCCCATGCTTCCATTGAAAAAAATCCTACTTTGTCCATTTCTTCAGCAATTGGCAACATATCTCGAGTTCTCATTCTTGTCGCCAAGAGAGATTGATGTGCATCTCTGAATGCTGTTTCTATGATTTCTATCTTTTTCATAGTGACCCTCACGGTAAGTTTGAATATATCATTATAATCAGTCTTTATATAGTTAGTCTAAACTGTCATATATACCCTATTTCTTTCAAGTTGTGATAGATAGGTAAAATATTTTTCAAAAGTAGATATTCAATTATGTTATTTTTTATGGTGGATAATACTGGACTTTACAAATTATAAAATCCTTATTTAATACCACTTTAACATAAATGAGTTATTTCATATTTAAACTCATTCTATTCAATAATCCACTTTACAGATTATAAAATCATTATTTTCATACACCACTTTGGCATAGTCTGGAATTATTTCTTTAATATGTGCATGAATATCTCCATTGAAATAGTAAAGAGGACCGAACAGAGAATAGGCTAATTTCATATCTACGGTTTTATTTTTAGACTCGAAAGTTAACCTTTTATCATATAAAATATAACCTATTTTTTCTTTTTCAAAAACAGATTTTGGCGTGCTTTTATTGAAGTTTTCAAATTTATAATGAATTGGCATTTCCGATTCAGTAGCTAAAAAGTATCCTGCATAAATATTAGATACAATAACAGATCTGCTTTTGTTCCCATTTTCATTGAACCATTTTGCCATTTCTATCTCGGAATCACCTGGAGGGGAGATCTGTATATATCCAAATTTGGTTGTGGACCCAAAGGTTGCTATTTCTGGATTTTCAACTGTTAAAACACCTAAAAAAGTAGACAATGCAAAAATACCTATTAAAAACAGTGAACTAACTAATTTAGATGAAAATATATTATATTCTTTTAATTTGTAATAAATCTGGCTTAAACCGAATCCGCCAAGTATTGAAAGAGGTATGAGTAAATAGATTAGAACTCTGTAAGTTACGATGTTAATACCGAACCAGTAAGCATTACTCAATAAAAACATGGATAAAACCCATATAAGCATAAGTGTATGTTTTCTTTCCATTTTTTTAAGAGCAAAAATACCTCCTATGACTGCAAATATTAAAACCAATAGTCCAATATTTTTGAGGTAGGACAATGCACTCATGGCCTGATTATAATTTAAATTAATTCCTGAACTAATTAAGGCTATTCCTTGATATATTATGCTGTTAAAAAGGTTTGGCTTCAATAAAAGAAGCGCAGTTAAACCTATCATTAGTAAAATTATTAAAAATGACAGAAAAATACCATAGTTTTTTAAAACAGAAATATTCCGGTCTAATATTAACGTAAGTATCGTAAATACTGTAATTACCAAAAATACAATTTCCGGAGCTACTAAATGTGTCAAAATGGTTAAAACAAACATAAATCCAGCTATTAATGCATATTTTAAAACTCCTTCATCTATGGATCTGTAATAAAAATAAACTGCAAGTGGTAAAAATATTAAAGCAAGACTTTCGGGAATAGGTAAAATAATTCTGGCAACTAAATAACTTGATATCATCAAAAATCCTGCTGAAATACCTGCAATTTTGCAGTAAAACTTTTTGGCAACATATGATACTGATAAAACAATGAACATGGCTAAAAATGGCTGCATAAATCTTGCAAGTTGAAGATAATCTATTTTTAATAGGGTTCCCAGACCTGCAATTAGAAAATGAAAAAGAGGGGGATAATTTATGTTTTGTCCATAAGGAGCATTTAAAAGGGGATCAGTTAATACAAAACCATACTGGGCGTAGACTTTTGCATACTGCACGTGATAAATTATATCCCAGCTTAGGGGCCACCCGTACTTCAATGTTGGGATTAATGCTATAAAAAAGACCGCTATTGCAGGAATAATAAATGATATGCTGTAAATTTTCTTTAAGTCCATTGTATCACGTGATGAGTAACTCAATAAAAGGTCATAATTAATTTAATGTTAGTCAATGATAGCAAAAATGCACTTGCACTATGATGGTGTGAACTAACTAATGAATGTTTTTGCAGAACTGTATATTATATCTATAGTAAGTGTGCTAAATATTCGAGGTTTTAAAAATCAGAATATATTATTGGATTATAAATAATTTCAAGGCATAAAAATTACATAAATTTGATGATTTTGTTTTTTATATTTAAATTGAATTGCAATGAAATACTCTTCGATAAGTCTCAGATGGTACAATAGCCGATCTTTCGAAACATTTATATTGGATAAAAACATAAGTGTTGTTGTCGGAAGTATGTTTCCTTATTCCGGCATGAGGAAAAAAATCAAAAAATTAAGAATTGAAATTCATTTAAAACAAAAAATTGAGTTGAAGAAATGCGTTAAATCTTTGATTTTTGCATGCAGTCAAAACTGTAAGTTTTGGCGCATTTCTGAACTTTCGAAAATCATAGATTTTCGATGCCCCGAAAACCTTGTTTTCGAGGGCTAAAAAAATAAAAAATTTTTTGAGTTGAGGAAAATTCATTCGAATTTTCCGAACACCAAAATTTTTAACAAAAATTTTTGAGGTCTATTATGGTAAGAAAAATCGCAATTTATGGAAAAGGTGGAATCGGAAAATCCACAACTACTCAAAATACAGCATCAGCTATGGCTCATTTCCACAAACAGCGGGTCATGATTCATGGTTGCGACCCAAAAGCAGACAGTACAAGAATGATACTGGGGGGAAAAATGCAGACAACCATGATGGACACCCTGAGGGAAGAAGGCGAAGAAGCCTGTATGAATCTTGACAACGTTATGTCCACAGGTTTTGAAGGAATAAAATGTGTTGAATCAGGAGGTCCTGAACCTGGTGTTGGATGTGCTGGTCGTGGTGTAATCACCGCAATCACAATCATGGAACAGCTGAAAGTCTACGATGATAATGACTTTGTTTTCTTTGATGTTCTTGGTGATGTTGTTTGCGGGGGATTTGCAATGCCTATTAGGGATGGTAAAGCCGAAGAAATTTATGTTGTAGCATCTGGAGAGATGATGGCACTTTATGCAGCTAATAACCTATGTAAAGGTATGGTAAAATATGCTGAACAAAGCGGTGTAAGACTTGGGGGAATAATCTGTAACAGTAGAAATGTAGATGGGGAAAAAGAGCTCCTGGAAGAATTTTGTAAACGTATAGGGACTCAGATGATCCATTTTGTTCCAAGAGACAACATCGTACAAAAGGCAGAATTTAACAAAAGAACAGTAGTAGACTTTGATTCAGAATGTAACCAAGCCAATGAATACTCTGAATTAGCCCGAAAAATTATAGAAAACGAAAATTTCGTAATTCCAAAACCAATGACCATGGATGAATTAGAAGAGATGGTTGTAGATTATGGTTTAATGGATTAATCAGTATAACTAATGGAGATAGTAAAATGAAAATGATAAGAGCTATAGTAAGGCCGGATAAGGCAGAAGAAGTTGTAGATTCTTTATCTGATGCAGGACATGTGGCTTTAACTAAAATGGATGTTATTGGGCGGGGTAAACAGAAAGGAATTCAACTGGACAATATTTACTACGACGAGCTGCCGAAGGTAATGCTCCTGCTGGTAACCCCATCTGAAAAAATTGATGAAGTAGTGGAAATCATTAATGAAACTGCATTTACGGGAAACTTTGGAGATGGAAAAATCTTTATAAGCCCGGTAGAAGAAGCTTATACTGTAAGAACTAGAACTAAAGGGTTATGAGGGTCTTTATGAAAGAAATAGTAGCGATTATCAGGCCTAATAAGATTAACAGAACAAAAGAAGTTCTTGATGCTTTGGGATTCCCAGCTATGACTGCAAATGCAGTTTTTGGAAGAGGGAAGCAGAAAGCAATTATTGGGGAAGTATTCTTTGATATTCAAAATGCAGATCTCCGTAAAGAAGAAGGAAGCATGCGTTACATCCCTAAAAGGATGATATCACTGGTTGTTCCGGATGAAGATACCTCTCTGGTCATTGAATCTATAATGAAAGTAAACAACACTGGCCAGATTGGTGACGGTAAAATATTCGTTTGCCCCATAGAAGACGCAGTTAGGGTCAGAACAAAAGAGACTGGAGAAGACGCAATTTTGTAAATTAACAAACTTGTGTTCTACATTTATAATTAAATTGATAAGGAGATTAGATATGCCTTTTAAACTTTTTGATGTGTCTAAACCTATCCCTGAAAGGAAAGAGCACACATATGTAAAACACTGTGGGGATCCTGAAGAGTGCCTTCCTAAATGTAATTCAAAGACCATTCCAGGGTCAATGACCGAGCGAGGATGTGCGTTTGCAGGAGCTAAGGGTGTTATAACTGGGGCCATAAAGGACGTAGCACATATAGTACACTCCCCTGTAGGTTGTACTGCATATGGTTACGGAACAAAAAGATACCCAACAACAACTGAAATGCCTGACGGGAGTATATTCCCTGTTAAAGATTTTAATATCAAATACATCATTGGAACAGATCTTCAAGAATCTGACGTGGTATTTGGGGGAATGAAAAAACTTCGCCAGGCTATTCTTGATACTAACAAAGAATTTCCATTTGTCAACGCTATTTACCTGTATGCAACATGTACAACAGGGTTAATAGGTGATGACCTGGATTCTGTGGCTAAAGAAATGGAAGAAGAATTAGGTAAACCAATTATCGCATTTAATGCACCAGGGTTTGCTGGACCGACCCAATCTAAAGGGCATACTATTGGAAATAATGTCTTATTTAGTAAATTGGTGGGTACAACAGAGCCACCGGCAACTACTCCCTACGACATAAACCTTATAGGTGAATATAACATCGATGGAGACCTCTGGTTACTTAAAGACTACTTTAAAGAAGTAGGAATAAATGTTTTAAGTACTTTCACAGGGGACTGCTGTCATGATGAAATTGGTTGGATGCACAGGGCAAAATTAAGCGTGGTAAGATGTCAGAGATCCTCTACTTACATAGCAAAAATGATAGAGGACAAATACGGTGTTCCTTACATGAAAACCGACTTTTTCAGTACCAAATATTGTGCAGAAAACTTAAAAACTGTTGCAAGGTTCTTTGGTCTTGAAGATAAGGCTGACGAGGTAATAGCTAAAAGAATGGCTAAAATAGGGCCGGAATTAGAGTTTTATAAAAAGAAATTAACTGGAAAAAAAGCGTTTATATTTTCTGGGGGGCCTAAAAGTTATCACCTTTCTGTTCCATTAGAAGAAGAGTTAGGAATGGAAGTCACTGGTGTTTCATCCATGTTTGAACATGAAGACGGATTTGAAAAGATGAAAGGCAGAATAAAAGAAGGCGGCCTCGTAATAGACGATCCTAATGCACTCGAACTGGAAGAACTAATTGAAGACTATGATATAGATCTGATTATGGGCGGTGTAAAAGAGAAGTACTTTGTCCATAAATTAGGAATACCATGTCTCTTGATTCACTCCTATGAAAATGGACCATACATTGGATTTGAAGGGTTTGTAAATCTTGCAAGAGATATGTATACTGCTATTTACAACCCTGTGTGGAATATGCTTGAATTTGAAGAAACTGAAGAACCAGATATACCAAACGTTGAAGAGGAGGCAAAATAATGGGCGTAAATCTTATGGAAAAAGACAGGGTAGCTACAATTAATCCTCTAAAAACCTGTCAGCCGCTAGGGGCAATGTGGGCTGTCACTGGAATTAGCAGGGCAGTTCCTCTGGTTCACGGTTCTCAAGGATGTTCAGCATTCGTTAGGTATTGTCTCTCCCGTCATTTCAGGGAGCCTTCTGAAATTGCTGTAACATCTCTCCATGAGGATGCGGCAGTTTTTGGTGGAAGAAAAAATCTTGTTGAGGGTATCCAGAACGTTGCAATAAGGCTTAAACCGGATTTCATTGGTGTAATTACTACCTGTTCCAGTGAAATTATTGGCGACGATGTAATTGGGTTTATAAAAACAGCAAAAGAGGAACTTAAAGAAAAAATTGGTGAAGAAGCAGTTGAAAAAATAAAAATCGTGCCAATAAGCACTCCAAGTTTCGTTGAAACACATCTTAAAGGTTATGATAATGCAATTAAAGCTTTAGCTGATTATGTAGCTGAACCTTCAGAGCCCAATGAAAAGATAAATATAATCCCTGGAATGGTGAACCCTGGTGATATACGCGAAATAAAACATATGCTCAGACTCATGGATCTGGAGAGTATAATCCTTGCTGATATTTCTGATCCATTTGATGCGCCACTCCGGCCATCTACAACAGAATACAAGCCATACTATCCAAAGGGAGGAACAACTGTAGATGAGATCGTTGATTCAGCAAACAGTGTAGGTACAATATCCCTTACCAAGTATGCGGGTTCCGGTGCTTTGTCTTTGGAGAAAAAATACAACGTTCCTGCAGAACTGGGTCCAATTCCTATAGGTGTTCGAAATACCGATCAATTCTTAAGGAACCTGAAAAAACTCACTGGCCAGGATATTCCGGATTCGGTCTTAGATGAAAGGGGGTTACTGATAGATTCTATGGCGGACGTAGCTTCAAGATATCTTTTTGATAAAACAGTAGCTATCTATGGAGATCCTGAAATCACATCGGGAATAGCAAGGTTCGTTGGAGAACTTGGTATGGAACCTAAACTGGTCCTTACTGGATCTAAAAGTCAGGAATTTGTCAAAGACATAGAAAAAGTAGCCAAAGAAACTGGAGCTGAGATAGATACCATGGTTGATCAGGATTTAAGGTCAATGGAAGTGTATCTCAAGGATAATCCTGTAGATCTGATGATAGGAGGATCAGATGCAAGGCTCATGGCTAAAGAAAATGATATTCCTCTGGTAAGGGTTGGATATCCGGTTTATGACCGTGTAGGATACCATAGGCGCCCTATAGTAGGTTACAATGGTGGTATACACCTTATGGATCTGATAACTAATACAGTACTTGAAAAATATTATGAACCAGAACACTGGAAACTCCAGCAGTAGATTAATGGGTGAATGGGCTTGATTGAGCCTATTACATTTTTTTTAAATTAATTAATAAATTAAGGAGAGAATTTAGGGGTATTTATAATGGAACCTGTTACTGAAACATTTGAATCTCGTAAAAAACACGTGTGTGTAAAAGGAGAAGGATTATCTATTCCTGTATGTGATAAGGCCAGTCTTCCAGGTACAGTTACCCAGAGAACATGTGTTTACGGTGGAGCAAGAATTGTTTTAATGCCAATTACAGATTCAATTCACCTGGTACACGGTCCGATAGGATGTGCGGCATGTACATGGGATATAAGAGGGAGTAAAACTTCAAGGGAAGATATATACAAAAAAGGATGTTCTACAAACTTACAAGAAAAAGATATCATCTTCGGTGGAGAAAAAAAGTTATATGAAACCATAATAGAACTTAATAAATTATACAAGCCCGGAGCAGTATTTGTGTATGCTACATGTGTTGCGGGCATAATTGGGGATGATATTAAAGCAGTATGCAAAAAAGCAGAGGAAATAACTGGA
>JAEZKE010000081.1 GCA_023436175.1 Methanobacteriota archaeon | reverse complement strand
AGCTTGCCATATTCCAAAAATATAATTCATTAAAAGCCCAAAAAGAAGAGCCCCTGATAAATAAGCACAAGCAAGAGTCTGTTTAGAATCTGCTATCAAACTCCTACTGTTTAACTCTTTTCCAGTTCTATATTTAGCATGATATAAGAGAGGCATTATAATAATAGAAGCCTACAAAAATCTGTCAAAAATCATAGATTTTTGACGCATCGAAAATCTTCGATTTTCGATTGCTTTGATTTTTGTGGCCTGCAAAATTCATAGAATTTTGCGGTTCAGGGAACTTCGTTCCCTTCAACGTCAAATCGGAGATTTGACAGCTATTGCGATAATTATTCCTATAAGGCTTGGTTCTGGAATTTCTCCAGTATAAATATTCTTTAAAGATTCATACAAAACATAAATTCCAAGAACTAAAAATGTATAACCAACATATTTTAAAGCTGTCAAAAATCTCTAATTTTTGACGCCCCGAAATCAGAGATTTCGATGGCTCTTTTTTCAATCTCTTCGTCTTCAGATTCTACTATTTTACCCGTTTTTTTAAATCTCCATACCATTATAACTGCTGAAGATGATTCAACAGCACTATCAAGCCTAAATCCGATAAGAGAAACACTTCCGGCAATTAAACCTGCAAAAATAGATAATAATCCTTCTGCAATATTGTAAATAATAGTAAAATATGATAAATTTAATGCCTTTTTATTGAGTTTAGAGTTCATATAATCCCTTAAATAATTACTTTCTTCGGTTTATTTTAATTATATTTAAGTCTAATATTTATTTTTAATTTCCTTAAATACTAGTTAAATGTTTTTTTCATAAAAAAGAATTCACTTGAAGTATACTTTTAAAATCGAACGATATTAATTATATTTATAGAAAATAATATAATTAACAAACGTTATAATTTATGTTAATTTTTAATTTTTTTGCTCTTAATGAAGGGGATCAAATTAAAGAAGAGTGAATTAATATGTTGGAAACCATCCAGAAATATATAAGGCTAAATTTTGTATTGCGCTACAGTATATCTATTCTTGTAGTTTTGATAGCGTTCTGGTCGTACTGGTTGATGACAGCATGGTTTGGCCCCGGGCTACCTACATACATACTGTTTTATCCTGCGATTATAATTGTGGCTCTACTGGCTGGTTTCGGACCAGGGATACTAGCCACATTATTAGCTGTAATAATTGCAGGTGTCTGGATTTTATTACCAATAGGACAATTTACAATCGAAGAACCCATAAATATGGTTGGTGCAGTACTTTTTGGCATTATGGGAATACTTATAAGCACTGCCGTAGAACTTTTTCGCCGGAAAGTTGCAGAACGTACTGCTGAAATTGAAGAAACATATAATAAATTAAAAAATAATGAATCAAAGCTTAAAGAAACTGTTAAAGAATTAAAACGTTCTAATGATGAATTAAGGCAGTTCACTTATATTACAAGCCATGATCTTCAAGAACCATTACGTTCTATTGCCAGTTATGCTCAACTTATTGAAAGACGTTATAAAGGCCAATTAGATCCTGATGCGGATGAATTCATTGATTTTATGGTTAGCGGCACCATAATATTGAAACAACAGATTCAAGGCCTTTTGAACTATTCAAGAATAGATAAACAGGATTATTTTGAACCAAGTAACATGGAAGAAGTATTGAATTTATCCATTTTTAATCTAAATGCTTTAATTAAAGAGAACAATGCAGTTATAACTCATGATAAATTACCTGTAGTGACTGCTGATAAAAAACAGCTTATACAGGTTTTCCAAAATCTAATTGGAAATGCAATTAAATTTAAAAAAGAAACTAAACTCCCAAAAATACATATTTCAGCTTATTTGGATGAAAATAATCAAGAATATGTATTTAGTATTTCTGATAATGGTATTGGAATAGAAGAACAGTATACAGACCGAATATTTGAAGTTTTTAAAAGATTACATGCAATTGATGAATATCAAGGAACAGGAATTGGTCTAGCTATTGCCAAAAGAATTATTGAACACCATGGTGGTCATATTTGGGTTGAATCTGAATTAGGTAAGGGTTCTACATTTTATTTTACAATTCCAATTGAACCTGCAACTTAGATTTCATAAAAAAAAGAAGTCATAAATAAAGAATTCATCTGAGGTCTTTTTTATTGAATTTATAATTAAAAAATTTTATTAAATTTAAAATACAATTAAATATAGGGGATATTATGTTAAAACTCTTAGATACAGAATTAGAACCAATTGGTAAAGAAGAACCGAATACTACAACTTTTATGATGAGTTTTGTAGAAACTGCTGAGGTTAGTGAGCCAAATTTAGTAGCTGTTTTAACAAATTATGAAAAAGGTAAATTTGATATTAATTGTAGTTACAGCTGGCAATATGTTAAAAAGGATTCTGAATTCTTAATTGACATCATAATACATTACTATGATTCTGAATTAGAAAAAGAAGGAGATATAATAAACATTATCAAAGACTACGAAAAAGACTTTATGTCCTATTATAACGCAGAAATCATGTATTAATTCTCTTAATATTTAAATTATCTTAACTACTCCCTTTAAATTCAATAGCACCTTTTATGGATTCACTTGTGGTACCTTCAATAGAACTACCGTGCTTTTCTTGAAGGCTCCTCTCAAGCTCTTTTAAGAATCTAATCCGTCATTTTTCTAAACTATTTAACCCCGCTAGGGGCTACTATTCTAGGACTATATTCTGGATCCAACTAAGGGATTCTATAAAAGGTCACTCATCTTTGTTACAGAAAAAAGCATTTAATACGTTGAAATACCTAAATATCTCAAAATTAAGGATTATTTATAATTATAATTAGTTAAGCAAACTCCAAAAGAGAAAAAGAATTTTAAACCAAACCAGATTCATGGTTAGAATTTTGATAACGATAATTTCACTGTTTCGGTTATTAATTGCAGTTGCAATGTTTTTAATGAGTCATTAAAAGTGAAAAGGAGAGGATTAAATTCCTTTTTTTACTTCATTCTTTTGTTAAGAATAGGAGTAATAAACATAATTAGTAAGATAAATAAATATGCCACATTACTTAAAAGTGGTGTGAAAAAAGCGAAGCATATAGCAATAAGAGAGGCAATAGCGATAGATAAATTCCTGTAATTAATACTTTTAATTGATCTGGAAGTTATATTCTTTCTGAGAAGATATTTATGTTTTTTTACATATGACCAGTTAATATACAGTAAAAGACCCGAAATAAGAATATCAAAATGGAAAAACAAAACCCCAACCGTAGTATTTCCATATTCAACCCAAATTGATGTAACAAATGGTACAAGTACAATAAAAGATAAAAACACTATATTAAGCCACCAAAGATACTGATCAGCATATTCTATATTTCTAAACTGTCTACTATGACTATTTAATTAGATTCCTAAAAGAAAAAAGCAAGGAAATATCCTAAAAATTTAATCCATAAGCTGTCCAAATAATCTAAAATAGCCACATTAGAATCTGGTAAAACTGGAACTACAAATTCCAAAACCAAAAGAGTGATAGCAATAGCAAAAACTCCATCCACAAAAGTTTCCAGACGATTTTTATCCCTAATCTCAAGTTCAACACGACTTTTAAGATCCTTATCTTGCTCAACACGACTTTCAAGATCCTCATCAACGTCAGAAGATTTCTGTGACATATAATAATATCTATTAGAAAAATATTAAATATTTTTTTAATTACTAATTTCAATATATTTTATTAAAAGCTTAAAATAATGATAATTACAATCTTATTCATTTAATATGCTGTTTTTTCATTATCTTAAAAAATATATTGTTTGATTGTTTACATTATACTTTATTTCCACCGTTTACTTGAAATCTTAGATTGATCCTTTCCAGAAACATGAAAACTTTCACCTTTCAAACTCACCAGCAAAAATATAAATTATGCTTCTTGAATTGCTTCCATAAGGTGCATATATTTAGTTTCAGGTAAAATTACTCTATTAAATTTGAAACCGCTTTTATCAAATATACTCCAAAAGCAATGATTATAACATTATTACCATATTTCAAGCACTTTGGGCAAGAGCATATGAAAACTAATTTTTTATGAATTCATAAAGCTTAAAAATAGGTGGAAATGAGGGGGATTTTAAATAAACCCCAATCATCAAGTGTTTCATTATGTTTTTAAAATAGAATAGAATTTTGAGTTTCAAATAAAAAGTTTCATAAAATTTTAGTAGCCAATTCAATATCTGATGCTTTAACTGTTTTTCTTCCAGCGTGCTTTGCAAGTTTAACAGCTTCTACAGCAATTTCTTCACCTTTAGTTTCTAAAGCTTTTGCTAAAGTTTCTGTTGCGTCTTCACTTACTCTTAGACGACCTTCATTTTTTATGATTCTTCCAACTGGAGCTAATGGCAATTCACTCATACATATCACCTCATTTTTATTATTATATCTTTTGTAAACCATATCATATAAAATTATCGTTTATTTTGGGATTATTTTAAAAATTATAAAATTACTATTCATTTAAAACTAATCCATACGCTTATTTCGATATAAAATAAAAAAATAGGGTTAATATATAACTTAAAACATAAAGCTAAGTTAGATAGTTATTCAATACTATTAAATATGCCTAAAATCCCTTTAATCTAGCAGGTATTATAAAATAAAATGTTGAACCCTTACCTTATACCTTCAGGTATATTGTCAAATATTTTAAATTGGTTTTCCGCTGTAAGTTTATCCGTTTCTTCCATTATTTCATCCTTTATGCCATTATTTATTAATAATTAATAAAATATTTAATATAAATTAATTCTGTTTTCTAATTAAAATAGATAATATTTTTAAAGATATTGATGATTAGAGAGAAAACTAGTAATACCATCTCATAAGGGTATTCTGGGGCGGAGCCTCTTATCAAAGGAGGGTTAAGTGCAAGAGATAGTTTTAGATTTATGCGAACTTCAGTTTTTGCACCTTTAATAAATTCTAAGATTCTGCAAAGGGGCTATAGTACTCCCTTGTTTGCAGACAATCAATTCAATTTACTTAATCATACGGGGTTTATCTTCATCTATCTTTGGTAATGATACAATATTAAACCAGAAATTTACAAAAATACACATATCCTTCCTGAATTGATCGAAATCAAGTGATTTAGTTATATAAGCGTTTGCACGACATTCATATGACTCATTTTTATCATAATCATCGACAGCCCCAGTTAATATAATTACAGGGGTGCATTTTAACTTATTATCTGTTTTAATTTCTTCAAGTACTTCTAAGCCACTTTTCATAGGTAATTGAAAGTCTAATAAAATTAACGATGGTTTTTTACAATTTTTATATTCGTTTCGATTATATAAGTAATCCATAGCAGCTGTACCAGTACTAAGGCATTTAACTTTGGTTAAATTGCAGCTTCTTAATACCTCTACTATTAAACATCTATCTGCAGGATTATCTTCTATTAATAGAATATCCACGTTTTCATTGCTGCTCATTTTAATTCCTTTCTTAAATTATGTATTGATTAACTCAAAATAAGTTGATGAATTGTGAAAAAGGAATAAAGTATATTAAATTATAAAAATTAGTTACTTTAAAGATTAATGTCGTCTATTCCTCATTAACTCTTTTAAACGACTGAATTTCCTATCTAAATCACTAATACGATCATTCAACTCTCTATTTTTTAATCTAATTTCTTCCACATCTCTAGATATGCTGTAGATTAAATCATCTACGTCGCCTTCGCGCCCGTAATCTCTGCGCCTGTCATCATATCCTCTATTACTTTGGCTCATTTGGTCTAATGTATCGTCTAACATTTTTTTAGGGTCAAATTTCATTATTTTC
Source organism: Methanobacteriota archaeon (assembly GCA_023436175.1). Taxonomy (GTDB): domain Archaea; phylum Methanobacteriota; class Methanobacteria; order Methanobacteriales; family Methanobacteriaceae; genus Methanobacterium_D. The sequence continues at coordinate 20,137 of JAEZKE010000081.1, read as the reverse complement.
ACCTCATACTTGAGTCACGTTAATTATGTATTTTACTTAATATATAAATTTCTAAAAGATTTTAGTGCCCAAAAAAGGAATTAAAAGGATAAAATGTGTTTTTACTACATATTATTTAAATAATAAATTCTAAGATTCTGCAAGGGGTTATAGTACTACCATGTTAAGATAATCAATTCAATTTACTAAACTGGAACAGGCTCCACTTGCTTAAAAAACATTTATTCAATTTTTGGAAACAATTTTGGTTCTGTCAGGGGTTACAGCTAAAGGAACAATTAGATTTATATTTATACTGTCTTTTAATCAATTCCACACCTTGGTAATAATGCCATTTTAAACCAGAACTCTTCAAAAATGTTTACGACTCTTTCAAACTCTTCAAAATCAGTAGGTTTAGATATATATGCGTTTGCATAGTTTTTATAAGCTTCACATACGTCATCTTCATTTTGAGAAGTTGTTAATATAATTACAGGTATTAATCTTAGTTTTTCATCGTTTTTAACCTCTTTAAGCACAGCTCGACCATCTTTCAAAGGTAAATTTAAATCTAATAAAATCAAATGAGGAGTTTTACTGTCTTTATACTTACCTTTTTTAAATAAATAATCAGTAGCTTCTACACCATTTTCAACTACATTAATATTATGTTTAACAGCAAAACCATCAAAAGCTTCTATTATAAGGCGAGCGTCTGCAAGGTTATCTTCTACTATCAATACTTCCATAAGATCTATAGGTTCCAAAAGATCACCGTAATAATATTTGTTTCTTTTAGTATTATTAACTTCGTACAATATTTGTATTATATCTAGAAAAAAAATAAGATTAAATTATTAAAATAAGTTTCTATCAAGCCTATTGAGATAATAAATAATAAATTACAGCTATTTTTTATAAATATGGGGCATTTTGGGGCGTAGCCCATTATCTAAGGTTGGTGGAGGTGTGAGGGATAATTTTAGATTCATGTAAATTCAGTTATTGCACATTGAATAAGTCTGGTTTGCTTTAACTATTTTACAATTGCAAAATTTTGAAATAATTTCAATCTGTTTCTGGTTCTAAGTGTATTAAAACTTCTTTTACTCCTGGAATGGATTTTTTAATTTTTAATTCTACTTTATTACCTATATGATGTGCTTCTTCAATAGAATAACGAGGATCAACTGTGATATGCAGATCTATATATGTTTGGGACTTTTTTCCCCGAGTTCTTATTGCATGGCATTCAATAACATCAGGCACGGATTTTACAATTTTTTCAACAACCTCATCATCTATAACTGATTTATCCAGCAGAACCTCAGAACTTTCCCTTATTATCCCAATCCCTGTTTTAGCTATCAATATTGCTATCAATAATGCTATAAGGGGATCTACCCATATATATCCTGCAATAATTGCAAAAAACCCAAATATAACAGCTATCGACGCATATATATCACTTCGAGTATGCATTGAATCTGCAATAAGAATCTTACTATCTATTTCACGCCCCTTTTTGTATTCATAAAATGAAACACCCGCGTTAATTAGAATAGTTATTCCCATCACAAAAAAACTAATTGATGTTATCTCAGGTGATGAAGGGTTAAAAAAACGGGTTACAGCTGATTGAACAACCTCAAAACACACTAAAAATAAGAATAACGCAATTATTATAGAAGCAAATGTTTCTATTTTCCAATGCCCGTATTTATGGTCTTTATCTGCTGGTCTTGATGCCAATGTAATTCCAATAATCCCCACTACATTAGATGCACCATCAAAAAAGGAATGGAAACCATCAGAAAGCATACTCAAAGAATTAGAATACCAACCGTAAAGAACTTTAGCTAAAGCAACAATTATATTGAGTACCAAAATAAAAATTAGAACTCTTCTTACCGTACGGTAATATTCTTTCAACAGAATCTCCACCAATAACCAGTTGATTATTATTATAAATTTATTGAATTTAGAATTTTTCTATTTCTAATTTCATTGAAAAATTATTTTAAAAATAATTTGCGAAGCGATAATTGCAATCCTTAGACACAGCCTTCTCAACTCTGCAATGGGTTATAGTACTCCATATTTGCCGCAATCAATTCAATTTACTGTACTGAAACATGCCCATACTTTCTTTAAAAAATTATTTACTCCACTTTTTGGAAACATGTTTGATTCTGATAGGGGCTACAGCTAAAAAACAATTAAATTTATTTTATGGATCGAAGGGCGAATTTTATGAAAATAGTTTTGATAATTTAATATCGGGGGTGCTGCTTCGCCTTTCCGTTTATTATTTTTTATAGATATCATACGTTATGATACTACAAAAATAGGAGTATAAGCCGCTGCTTTTATTTCTTTCAAAAAATAAGGGTAAAATAGTAAATTATTCTTAATATTTATTATATATAATTAAAATAAATATGATTATACTAATTTGAACAGGATATGAAACCATGTATGAAAATAAAGTGATAGCTTTTGTAATAGCTTTAATTTTTTCAATGGCTACGTTTACTGGGGCAGTATCAGGTGTAAATTTCAGTCCCGGAGGCGATATCCCCTCTTTTACAGCTGAAAATTCAATGAATTATCCTATTGTTGGGACTAATGATTTTGCTGCTGAAAATTTGGTCAATAAAACGAAGTTATCAGATAAACGATCTAAGGAACCTGGAAACTACCACTATAAAAAACAAAAACAAGGCATTGAAAACCTGAGAACCATCAGTACGGGTGGTATTCCCCCAAAAAGGCCTGGTGAAATAATAATGTATAATATGCCCCGATTAATGTCTATGATGAGCACTGTTAAAACTAAAATAACCCATAATTTCTCTAAATTCTATAAAAAGCTCAAATAATTTTAACTATTCTTTTTATTAAATTTTTTTTTCAATTAGATTTACTGAAACCTTATTTTTAAAATAATTCCAAAGCATTATTTACAGTCATTAAATGTAGTTCTCTCAAATTTGCAAGAGGCCATAGTACTGCCATGTTTACACATAATTAACTAGATTTGCAGTACTGAAACAAGCTTGAATTACTTTAAAGAAATATTTACGCATATAATAATAAAAAATCCGAAAATACTTTATATTTTATTAAGAAAAAAAATTATCATGGATTTTATAACATTAATACTGGGTTTATTAGCGATATTTATAGGTATTATATCTCTATTTAAATATATAAAACGTAAGAGATACAATAATTCGTTACTTTGGGCTACTCTTTGTTTTTTAGTTGGAATTACATTGATAATTGACTTTTTAGTGAGATCTTATTTTTAAAATAATTCACGAAGCGGTAATTGCAGTCCTTAGACGCAGTATTCTCCTGAGAAGATGCATGGTTATTTAGTTAAATCCTCATGAATTTAATAGGGCAAATATGTTGTTAAATTAATTCTTTCGCCCGTTAGTAAAATCGTTGGAGAACCCGTTTGATTTGATTTCATAAAAAAGAAGCCATAAATAGAATTTAATTTGTGGTCACATAGTAAAACACATTTGATAGATACCTTTTAATGAATTCACTTGTGGTACCGTGGTAGAACCACCGTCCTTCAGCGTTGCATTACTCCTCTGGAACTCTTTTAAGAATCATATATCATTTTTTTTTAACCACTAAACTTTCGTTAGAGGCTATTCTTTTAGAACTAATTTCTGGATCTAGCTAATGGATTCTATAAATGAAAAGCTTCACCTTTCAAACTTGCGAGTCAAAAATCTAAGTTCAGCTTCGAAATTGCTCCCATAAGGTGCATATATTTAGTTTTAAGGTGAAATTACTCTATAATTTGAAACCGCTTTTATCAATCATTTATTCAAATTATTAAAACTATTTTATAAGCTTCTGGAGTTAGAGCATTTAAAAAGTAATTTTGATACGTGTAAAAAAATTAAAAAATAGATAAATTTAAATGAAAATTAAATTTTAAAAGCTCATGACCAGTAGTTTCAATGATAAGACGTGGCATCTTATAAAAAAACAGCTAACATAATTGTAGTACAATTTAAAGCATTAATACCGATTAAAAGCATTAAAAGTTAACTTAAAACCTGAATTAAGCTATTCTACTACTTCTGCAAAGGCAAAGTTTCTTCTTACAGAATTGATTCTAATTTTAACTTCATCGCCTTTTTTAGCTCCACTTACAAAAACTATGAAGCCTTCTATTTTAGCAATTCCGTCTCCACTTCTTCCCATATCTTCTATTTTAACATCGTATTCTTCTCCTTCGTTTACAGGAGCTGAATTTCCTCTATTATCTCTTCCATAATTATCTCTAAACAAGTCATCACATCCTAAATACAGCCACAAAAAGGCATAGATAATTTTTTATTTTTGATACTATATAAAATAATGTATTTCAAAAGAAGAAAGAAAATAAATTAATCTATTGCTTAAAAAACTTAATTTTAGCTTTTTTTACAAACCAATCATATAATAAGCACCTGTTGACTTTTACAATAGGTAAATAACATCTATTTAAATTATATATGTCAATAGTGTTCTTTATATTAATAATATAATTTAATTGTATTTTTGAATTGGTTTAAAGTGAGATTATTCTTAAGTTTGAAACCGCTTTTTCAATCATTGATTAATACTTGGAATTATGTTATAAGCTTCATGAGCAAAGTGTTTGGAAAGCAATATTCGTAGGAATTACGCCATAATTCATAATAATTAATAAAACGTGTTTACTTTATAGTTTATTAGACATATACCATAATTAAGTGAGAAATTATGAAATGTGATAAAAGTGTATTCAAATTAAGAGAAATAGCAAATATTGAAAATTGTGCATGGAGTTTTAGAGGGTCTGGTTTATTATTTAATTACATAGATCCAATAAATGAAAAATTAAGCGAATTAAAAGATGAAGCCCATATTAAAAAAGATAATAGTAACCAAGATACTATAAATGTTATTTTCAAGATAAATCCAACTCCAGATTTAACTTTAGAGTCCATAATATCTAAAAAAGAAGAATTTTTAGAGTATTTCGAGAAAGTGGGAGATGAAATAATCAATGGAAATTAAAGAGATTCCAGTGCATATGTACTTTTATTCAAAATGAAATTTTAATAGTCAAAATTTAGTATTAATGTTTACCCCTTACAATCATGGACATTTAACAGGTGTCCTGCTTATTTTTTATAAAATTATCAAAACGTAAAAATCTTTAAAAAAATAGTTGGGGTGACTGGGATCTTAAATGATTCTAATCATTGTATTTTACGTTTTAAAATAGAATAGGAAAATGAGGTGAAATTCCTTTCTTTTTTACTTTAAATTATATAATCCAAAATAGAGTTTAATTCAAATTTTAAATTTGAATTAAGAAAATTAAATTTTATTCTATTTCAAGGGAAAAAGAATCCTGGAATAAATCTTTAACTATTTGCAGGTCTTCTTCATCCAACCTTGTTATTGCCCCATCACTGGTATTTCTGAAGTAATAATCTGCATCTACGATTTGTCCGCTGTTATCTATGTACAGATAAAGCCCATCTACAAAGTCTTCAGGATTATCTGATGGAAGGAATATTTCAAGCCTTATAAGTATTTCAGACCCTTGAATACTCTCATGTAATTCTTCTCGTTTAGCATCATCTTGAAGAGCTTCTTTAAACCAGTTCATCCTTGATTTAAGCTCTTCGCCTACTTTTTCAGTATACAATTCATCATTAGGTTCCATAATAACACCTTGTTTTTATTATTATTAATTATATCTATTTTTTTATTATATACTATTTGTTCTTTTCAAGAACACTCATAATTCATTAAAATTAAGATTTTAATGGATTTTGGTGTTTTGAAAATCAAAGATTTTAGAGGATTTTAAGGGATTTTCAACCGTGAAAATTCATAGAATTTTCGCATGCCGGAGGAAACTGTCCAATCTTTGATTTGACGCATGCAAAATTCGTAGAATTTTGCTGTTCAGGAAATTTTCAATTTCCTTCAACATGTAAAAAATTTTCATTTTTTTTACGGTTGCAAATCTCCGATTTGCAAACATCGAAAATTTTCAATTTTCGAATGTTGTCAAAACCGCAAGTTTTGACACAGCAAACACAAAGTGTTTGCATGCTATGTTTCCTCGGCCCCAAAATCATAGATTTTGGAGACTTTCAGTTTCAAGGGCCCCAAAAATTATGATTTTTGAGGGTTTTTAACAGTTAGATATTATTATATTTTAAATGTTATTATGTTAAAAAAGTTATTTATGCTCACTGTGTAAATTTCTACAGACTCACGTTAAATAATATCTTTATTTCTCTTTAAAAAATGGCTCGGTATATCCACAACCCTGCCCACTTTATCTATTATCACACTGTCACCTGTTGCAACTATTCCATTTTTAAGCTTTGATAATCTTATAATTTCAGTATCAACAGTTTTTGATAGATAAACATTTCCGGGAAGGTTATGTTCTCCCATAATCTTTTTTGTAAGGCCAGCGAGCTTACCACTAAAACTTACAGGACTATCAAAGAAGAAACATGTATATGATGGGCAGTATTCATTTATTAAAGATATAATACTGCTAAGTGCCTTTTCAGTAGCTTCTTTTAACTTATACTTTCCAAAAACAGCGTTTAAATCCCTCACAACCATATCATCACATAGGATAATAGAATCATAATCTTCATTATACAGGCTTTCAACTGTAATAAGAACGTTGTACCCGTCTACTAAAAGAAGATTATTCCTTATTTTGGAGATATCAACAATCTTTTCCTGTCGTTCCTTTGATATTGAATTAGAGAAAATAGATCTTGCAAGATAATTCCTTTCATCTTTATTTAACAGGTATTTATTTGCAACAAATTGGAGAGAACCCTTTTTTCTATAACCTCGGTTAAGAAGAAATCTTAGATCATATGCTGCTTCCTGAAGCTTATCTCTTTTAATTTTCATAATAATTAAAAAAGAATAGTAAGTTAAATGGATATAATTTTATTTAACCTTTTCTTTTTGCCACTATAATAGGCACCCGGTCCGATGCATCTTCTGCACGGTCTGCAATATTACCAATTTTTTCGGTGATATTTTTAAGTTCTATAAATTTTAAAATACTAATTTCCTCATTTCTGTAGGATTCATAAAGTCTGCTGGTTATCCTTCTTTCTATTATATCTCCTTCATCTTCTTTTTCTTCTATATCATGTGTTTTGGATAGTGCAGCCCCTAAATCTACATCAAGCATTTCTATACAGTCCCTAAGCAGTGCAACCGTATCACAGGATGTTTTAACAAGTTCTGTAAAATCTTCTTTAAATGGCTCTGGAAAGGTAATTTTTCCCAAAGATATTGAATATGCAGTTGATTGAACTGCATCAGCAACGGAATCCACCTGTTCTGCAAGGTTTATTCTATCTTCCCTATCAAAAGGTAGAAAAGCACCTTTGAAAAACTCAATTTCCATTCTTCTCCGAATATCATCGGCTTCCTTTTCAATTCTAGTTATTTCCTTAACTTCATTATCCATAGAATCAAAATCATGCACGTAAAAATGTTCCATTACATCTACAAGCTTGTAAACACATTGATAAACTAATTCAACATGTAATTTAGAAAGTTTTTCAACCTCAGTTTCTTTACCGAAAAATCTTTTCATTTTTATCCCTTTATAATTTAATCATGGTTTTAATGGGATAATTATCAGATTAAATCATGAAGAAGTCGAATCGCGTCTAATAGTCCATGTGCGTATGTTGCGCATCCAAAGGAAGTTATGTAATCTTGTTTCTCTAGATAATATTTTGTATCTTCAAAGTAACTTTTAGCTCTTTCAATTATCTCATTTTCATTATCATCTATTTTTATTGATTCTATTTCTTTTATATTTTTTGTAAATAATTCAATATCTTTTTCAATACGTTGGATGGTGTTTTTTTCGTCGTACATGCTATCTATCCTATATTATCTTATTTATCCTTCTTTAACTGTTTCCATGCATGGTATACTCTCTGTAAAACAGTGAAATATCCAAGTATCATTATTAAAATTACAGCAATTGCTAAGAAATAGTTTGAACCCATTATTACACTTAAAAACGCACCAATTACCAAGATAACAAGGCGTTCTGCCCTTTCAGCTATACCGACACTACCGCTGATTCCTTCTGCTTCTACACGAGCCCGTACATAACTCACACTCAAGGATGCGTGTAAAGCTAAAACTCCAATGAGCCAGTTTACAGAACCGCCATATATTATACCAATCAATATAAATGCATCTGCAAACCTATCAGCAGTTGAATCTAAAATACCTCCAAAAGGTGTTGCAGTAGCGTGGTTTCTTGCAACTGCCCCATCAATTACATCAGCCAAACCGCTAATAAGTATAAAAACTGCACCTAACAATAAATCGCCACGTGCAAACATATATGCAGATAAAAGACTTATTACAAGCCCTATTATAGTGAGTATATTTGGATTTATTTTGATTCGTTTTGCAATTGGGTCTATGAATAATTTAAGCTGTGGTCGTAATCTATTAAGCATACTGGTTAATTATTTAATTCCTAAAGATAAAAGTTTGGATAATCAATAAATAGTTGAACTACAAAATTAAATGAATTCAAAATTACAATATTAATAGCCCTAACAAAACTAATGGTATATAATCCCACAAGTTATGATAAAAATTATCAATTAGGCTATTTAAATCTTATTTAGATACAATGGATGATTTAATGAAAATACTTAAAATTAATGCAAATAATCCTGAAAAAGACAAAATTAAAGCTGCAGTTACTATTTTAAAAAGAGGAGGTACAGTAGTTTACCCTACAGACACAGTCTACGGTATTGGTGCTAATATATTTGACGGTGAAGCCATCCAAAAAGTATATCATGTTAAAAAAAGATCACCGCTCAAACCAGTGTCTGCATGTGTTTCTAAAATTCAGGACATACACAAAATAGCATATATGGATAAAAATACTGAAAAAATGGTTGAAAAAATTCTCCCAGGCCCATTTACAGTAATTTTAAAGAAAAAAGAAAATGTACCACCAATACTTACTTCTGGTGGAGAAAAAATTGGGGTGAGAATTCCCGATAGTAAAGTTTGTATGGAACTTTCAAGTACATTTCCTATAACAACAACAAGCGCTAACATATCAGGTGAAAAGATTCCAGAATCATTGGATGGTATTTTAAAGCAGCTTGATGGTGACATTGATTTAATTTTAGATGCGGGAGTATGTAAACATGGAATTCACTCCACAGTTATTGATATGACCAATTCCCCTAAAATTGTAAGAAAAGGTGCAGTTATACCTGATTTTAGTCATTAATGGATTAAACCTAAAAATTGTGCTCCAGTAATTAAATATTCCTTTAGATCTTCATAAGCGTTTAAATTAGCCATTGTCCATAAAAACAAACCCAAAAAAATGCATGCAGTCAGTTTGGTTTTGGAACTTGATCTTAACATACATTTGTTTATGATTTTTTAATTATTTATTATTACTGACTAAAAAATTTCTATATAAAAATAAAAAAATAATCAGGAATACTCCTCTTGAATGGAATTATACCACCCTTCAGGCGAGCCACCCCTTACTTTAGGTATTATATAACTCTTAAACAGAGTTCCCATTAAAACCTTGAACATGCCCCTATGTTTAAATAAATATTTTGGACGGGTGTAAAATTTAAGATATGCCTTATTCAGTTTTCTTTCCACTAATTTCTTAGTTAATCCTAATTTTTCATAGTTTACAACAGAATCAAGGACAGTATATTTACTCCAATCTTCCGTATCAAGGAGTCCTTTTTGTTTTAAATCATAATATATAGGAGTTCCTGGAAAAGGGGTAAGTATTGAAAATTGACTGTAATCAGGGTCAAGTTTTATTGAAAAATCAATAGTCTGATCCATCTCATGAGCTGTTTCACCAGGATAGCCTAAAATAAAGGACCCCAAAACATTTATATCAACTTCTTTAGCAGCTTTAATAGCATCTTCAGCTTGTTTCAGGGTGATCCCTTTTCCCATAAGATCTAGGACGCGCTGTGAGCCTGATTCGACTCCACAATACAGTGTTCCCATACCTGCCTTTTTCAGAGATTCTAAAAGTTCTCGATTTACTGTATCCACCCTCGAAGATGTTACAAAACTTATATCAAGACCCCTATTTTTGATTTCATCAGCTACTGCCATGGCTCTTCTTTTATTTAACATAAATATATCATCCAAAAATGCTATGTCCCTGACACCATACTTATAAACAAGTTCTTCCAGCTCATCAACGACATTTTCAGGACTGCGGCTCCTGAATTTTTTGCCCATAATAAGTGACGAAGAACAATAGTTACAGTTAAAAACACAACCTCTACTTGTTATCATCCCCCCTGCCTGACTTTGGGATGTTTTATACTCATTAAAAGGTATAAGGTGTCTAGCAGGGAATGGTAAATCATCAAGATTATTTATTAAATGTCTGGGGGATGTTGCCTTAATTTTGCCATTATCCCTGTAAACTATTCCTTTAACGTCAGGAAAGTTTTTAAACTCGCTTTTTTCATATTCTTTAGCAACTTCAGTTAGAGTTTCCTCACCTTCACCCACAACAACAACATTCAATGCATCTTCGTCTTTCAAAGTCCCCTCAGGTGTAAATGTAGGGTGAGGACCTCCTATCACAGTTAAAGTATTTGGTAGAAGTTTTTTAATGGATTTAACATATTTTAAAGCGTTTTTTACTGTAGCAGTTGTAGCAGTGACTCCTACAACCACTGGATCAATTTTCGAGGCTATAGTTGCCATTTTTTCAGATCCAAGATTATATAGATCATCATCAAGTATCTTAACTGACATAGAAGCCTTTTCAAGTGCTGCTGCCAGATACATAAGGTTTAAAGGAGGAACTTTAAGACCTAGTCCATTTGTTACATGACCTTTATCAAGAGGATTAATAAGTAAAACTTCAGTGTTATTCATGTTTTTTGGTCTCCATTTTTAATATTAAGTTTTCATGGTGAATTTCATTGGCTCCTTCCATTGAAATTCTATTTTTAAGAGTTTCCCATTCTTTCTGGTTGTTTATACAACCAGGATCAGGGGCTAAAATATCATCAAAATAATTATATGCCCTTGCTCTGCAACCACCACAGATATGTCTAGAATCACATTCTCCACAGTGGCCATTCAGTATTTCTTTGTCTCTAAGTTGATGTAGAACGTTGTTATTCATCCATATGTCTTCAAAATTATCATCCATTAAATTACCCAATTTAACTTCTTCTTTATGGGGGAAAAATACACAGGGATACATATCACCATTCGGTTCTATACTCATGTAAAACCGTCCTGCTCCGCAACCACCTATAAATTCAGCGAGCTGCATTAATGCAGGATTAGTATATTCAGGATTATAAAAATGGGTTGGAATCATAGCAGAGTCTTTTGAAATCATTGATTCAGCTACAGAAGCGTATTGTGGTGCTGTTGATAAAATTTGCATATCACCATTGCTATTTTCACTATAAGCTGCTTTAAGGAGTTCTGACCTGTCCTTGGGAGAGAGATCCATATCCACAATTTCAGTCCCATTTCCAGTTGGTATGAAGTTGTATAACATAAACCAGTTTACGCCTAAGTCTCTTACAAAGTCTATCATTTCAGGAATTTCATTTATATTATATTCCGTTACTGTTGTTGCCACCTCCACAAAAATACCAGCGTCTACAAAATTTTCCACAGCTGAAACTGCTCTTTCCCATGCCCCATTAATTTGTCTAAATGAGTCATGAGTTTCTGAATTAGTTCCATCCAGACTTATCTGGATAAATTCCAGCCCTGCATCAATAAATTTTTGAGATCTTGATTTATCTGCAAGAGTGTAACCATTGGTAGCCATAGCAGCACACATACCACTATTTTCAGTGTATTCTATAAAATCAAGAATATGATGATGAATCGTTGGTTCACCACCAGAAAAAGCTATAGAAGTTACACCTGCTTTTGACATGCGGTTTAAACCATTAATAACTTCTTTTGATGAGAGTTCATTTTTACCTCGCTTACCCGCGCTTTCATAACAATGTACACATCTCATATTACACGCTTTTGTAATATTCCAGACTATTTGGAACGGTGCTCCTGGAACGAAAGGTTGTTTAACACCGAATAGGGCAATTCCCTTAAGTACACTTGTAAGTCCCCGGATCCAGTATTCATCTTCCATCGCTTCTTTAAGTTCATCTTCAGAAGTACCAAAACCAGTGGCGCCTTTTTTAACTATGTAACCTATAAGTTTAGACATTAACTTACATTTATAGCAAGCATCTTCTTTTTTTCCCAAATAAAGCTTTAAAGCACTTTCCAATCTTATTGATTCATCTTTATCGCAGTAAGTTAAAGTTCTCTGAAGCAAATATTTGGCTAATGGATTGTCAGCAATCCTTTTAAATGTTCTAATCATATCTCCAACATTTAATTCATTTTCTTCAGATGGGTTCATAACAGCAATATCCCCCTTCATTTATTAAAATTTAAAATAAACAATATCCAATTAAATGCATTAATTAATTCAAATTCAAAGTTTAATATAATAATAAATTTAGTTAAAATAGTTAATATAATTTTTTATGAGTTACCAAATAGATACCATCAAATTGTCTAAAGGTGCCCCATAATTGTATAACTGATCAAACTCAGAAAAATATGGCCAATAAAATAATTTTACTGTATTTTAAGGACTTAAAATACATATTAAATTTAAAATATCTCTCACCAAAATTATTTTTATTATAATATGCAAACATTTAGTCAAGAGAATCAATTTATTTGTAAATTGAAAATCTCTTAAATTATATAATTTAAACTTAATTCTAACTATCAAACCATCACGAGGTATTAACAGTGAATACATTATCAGATATGAATAAAAACAGTAAGATACCATTGGAATGCTCAATAGATTCCATAATTGGAGGTGGAATTGAAAAAGGAAGCATTACGCAATTTTATGGTCCACCAGGGTCTGGAAAAACCAATATAGCATTGAATATGCTTGTTCAATGTGCAAAAAATGGGAAAAAAGCAGTATTTATTGACACAGAAGGCGGTCTTTCCATTGAAAGGATGAAACAGATTGCTGGAGATGAATTTGACAATTTAGCAAATAACATAATAGTTCTTGAACCTACAACTTTTGAAGAACAGGATGAAGCTATAAAAAGAATAGAATATAGCTTAAAATCAGGAGAAGAGGATATAGATCTAATAATTTTAGATTCTGCAGTTGCATTATACCGGTTAAAAGATGGAGGTCAAACCGAAATCAATAGAGAACTTGGAAAACAAATGGGCCTCCTTTCAATGATTGCAAGAACATATGACATTGCAGTAGTTGTAACAAACCATATATATTCTGTCTTCGATGAAGACGGTGTAATAGAACCAGTAGGTGGAACTATCCTGAAATACTGGAGTAAAATTATAGTTGAACTTGTAAAGGATGAAAATGGAGAACGATTTGCAATATTAAAAAGACATAGAAGCAAACCAGATGGCCTTAAAGTCAAATTTGAAATTATTAACAAAGGATTAAAATAATCAAATGTAAAAAAATACAATAATTTAAATTCAATAAAATAAAAAAATAGTTCATAGGATGTTCATAGATAAATTGTCCACTATTATTCAATAGAAACCCTATTTATTACATAAAAGCTTTTATTGGATTACCATATCCAGTATTAATTACTTTCTATTTAATGTTATGTTACATTAACTGGACAATGTATTCATTCCTCAAATAAGGCTACACTTATGAAATATAAAGAACCTATAATTTTAAATAGGAGTTTTTAAAAACGATAATGTATAATTAAGAGTTCTTTTGAATTTAAAATTTACATTTTATCATTTTAAATGTGTTGTGAGAATGTATGATTTCACCGAAAAAATATGCAAGAGCTGCAAAAAGGCTGCCGAAAGGCTTTAAAACGGTTAATGAATTCTTTAACTACGTCTATCATGATGAAGAAATGATATGGATGGGCCAAAATACAAACCATCTACATGAAGAAAATGATATCATGTATTCAATGCTTGATAGCGTTAAAAATAAAGATTACTGTAAATACCCCCCACCAGAAGGGTTCCCTGAGCTTAAAGATTTAATTCTTAAAGATTTAGATCTAAACGAAGGGCATGATATATTTGTGTCTGCAGGAGGTACAGAATCACTTTATCTCTGCATGAACGATATACTGGAATCTACTGATAACGTTATAACCTGCGACCCAGGGTATCTTATCATAGATAACTTTGCAAGTAGATTTGCCGATCATGTGACTTCAATTCCAATATACAACGAGGAATGCGGTTACAAAATGACCCCAGAACTCGTAAGGGAAAATATGGATGAAAATACAAAGCTTATATCGCTTATAGATCCACTTAACCCCCTTGGAACCTGTTACACCAAAGAAGAGATCAAAGAATTCGCAGATATGGCCATTGATAACGACCTGTATTTGCTCCATGATATAACATACAGAGATTTTGCAAGAGAACACCATCTGGCAGCAAAATATGCTCCAGAGCATACTATAACCACTTACAGCTTCTCTAAAATATATGGAATGGCAGGGTTACGTATAGGGGCTTTCATAAGCACTCCCGAGATTGTAACTTCTGCTAAAAGTATAGTTATAAACGACCTTGGAACAAATGTGGTTGCTCAAATGGGTGCTCTCGCGGCACTAAAATCCAAGTCCACATGGCTGGACCGTATTAGAGACACCACAAGAGGAAACCAGAAAATCATCAAAAAAGCTGTTGACAATGTTGAAGGTGCCTTTTTACCGGTATATCCTTCAGATGGAAACATGTTTGTAATTGACCTGTATGAAACAGGTGTTGAACCAATTGATGTTGCAGAATTCTTACTTGAGAGAAAAATCTTTGCAAGGGAAGGTAACTACACAAGTAAATTATTTGGTCACAGGTATTTGAGAATAAGCTTTTCAATACCTAGAGCTGGCGTTGAAAAATTTGCAGTTGATTTCCAGGATGCAATGGAAGCTTTAAGACCTAAATAATATTTTTTTTAATTAATTTTTTATTTTATTACGTGCCGAAGCAATTCTACTTTTAATTAAAAATGAGTTGAGCTTTGAGCTATTTATTAAAAACTCCATCAAGCCACATCATAACAGCAGCATTCATCAAACTCAAATTTGTAATCTGGCAGTGCGATTCTGCTCCTTCTTTTTCTGTAAACATGCGCAGTGCTTTAGAACCTGAGACTCCTTCATAAAATCGTTGAGCCTGGAAAATTGCTTCATCTCCCTCACCTTCACCCACAAGGGCAAGAGTAGGGCATGTGATTTTATCTAAATCACCAGTTATATTAAATTTTTTAACTTTCTCTAAAGCTTCAGCAACTGTTTTTGTCCCATAGCGCCTTGTAAAAGTTTCCACAGCCCATCTGATAAATGGATTCTCTAAAAATAGTTCTTCATAATCCTTTTCTTTTATCTTAGCTAGTTCTTCAATATATCCAAAACCTTCATAATAACGGCTGATGTCAATAATAGGCGAATCAACAACACATGCCTTAATTCGTTTTTCATATATCACAGCTCTTGATGCAAAATAACCCCCAAGACTAAAACCTACCAGTGCAAGACGATCTCCATCAACATCTTCCCTTGAAAGTGCATAATCCACAACAGCCTTTACAGGAACTTCATAATCCGGTCTGAACGGTTTTTCAGGATACATATGGATAGGTCCAACCTGTCCCGGCCCTTCAAAGAGCATTACATTGTAACCTCTGGCAACTGCCCCTGCACCTAAATAAAAGTAAAGTTCTTCTGCAGTACCGTCAAAACCACTCATAATAAGAATAGTTGGCTTCTTTTTTGCACCCGCAGCAGGGCTAATAAAATAGCCAGGTAGTTTCATACCTTCAAAGGGCATTTCAATGGTTTCACAAGGAGTTTCAAAAAGTTTAGCTGCATTTTGAAAACATTCCCTGCTTTTTTCCCAGTTTCTGCGGCGGGAAGGTTCGCTGAAGAACCCAAAATATTCGGCTGCACGATAGTACATAGATGCCCTTAAATAAGAATCACGAGCACTTATTATCTCATCTCTTTCACTGAACACGTCTGCTTCTTCTTCAATCATTCTCGCAGTTGCATTCCACTCCGTAACCCAGCTTACTACATCCCCATCTTTTATTTCCTTTGCAGTTGTAATGCATTCCCCAATTGTGGCTCCGCCGTAATAGTGCAAACCAATAGACCTCATCAATTGAAAATCAAACCCTTCATTTTCAAAAAAGTTCAACCTTACACTCATCTTTTTAACTTCTTTTGCCATTATTTTACCCCAAAAATCTATGATTTTCGAAAGTTGGGAAAAACTGCCAAAAACCTATGGTTTTCGAAAACTACGTTTTTCTCAACTTAATATGTGTAAAAATCTATTTTATAGCATAATACTTAAATTATTAGTATTATTATTTGTTTTAATAAATTTAAGTTTTTATTGATATAAACACAAATTCAAGAGTACTTACAGATATAAGAGGACTAAAATGAAAGCAATGTTACTTCGAGTTGGGATCGATAAAGGATGTGGAGGGGCATTATCCCCCATTTTTTCAGACGGTTCTTTTGAATATATTCCCATTCCAGAATCTGATCCTAAAACTAACGAGTCAAGGACATATCAAAATACTTTAGGAAGAACCGGTAAGCCATTATCTGATTTTTTACCTTCAAAAATCTGCCAAAGTAAAATGCATTTTGACCCTGAATTTGAGACTTTTACTTATGGAGACCCTTCAAAATCCAAAAGAAAATTCCTACTTAAATTAGAAAAAAATGATTTACTGGTTTTTTACGCAGGACTAACTCCATATAAAAATGATAAATATCCTAACGCTCTTTATATCATTGGTTACTTCGTTGTTGAAAACGTGGCCAACTTCAATGAGTTATCTAAAGAAGATAGATTGAAATTTTTTAATTTATATTCCAATAATTCCCATGTTAAATGCGGTGATTTAAAAGATTTAGTAATCATTGAAGGAAATAGACGTAAAAGCAAATTAATGGGTAAATCTGTTCTTATCAGCAGTCAAAAATTAAATAGAATAGGAAGGCCCTATCATGCAGTCTCCCCAGAAATAGAAAAGCTTCTGGGAATAAAAGGATCAATCCAGAGAAGCATTCCTCCACGCATGATTAGAGACTCTGTACGCGTGGAAAATTTAAAAATGTTGCTAAAAATAAAAAATATTTGAATTTTTAGTCAAAAATAAATAATTTTAAAAAAAAGATATGGAAATTAACTTTCCAGATAATAGTATTCTCCTTTTTCCTTCTGTTCACGGTCAAGATAACTTCCAAATTTATTGACACGCGGACGTTTGGTTTCTTTATCCCTTCTAAAGGTTATTCCAACATCAGATAAGAATCTGTTCATTGCAGAGCGAAGATCCATTGGTGACGTGGCATGCCCTTCCACTCCCGGCTCGCCGTAAAAGACCATTGCCCTGTCAGATATGTAATCTATAAAGACTATGTCGTGATCTACAATGATTGATGCTGCATGACGGCTTTCAATTATTTTCTGTATTGCTCTTGCAGCTCTCAGCCTCTGTTCAACATCTAAAAACGCTGTTGGTTCGTCGAAAAGGTAAATATCCGCATCTTTTGCAAGTGTAGCCGCAACTGCAAGGCGCTGGAGTTCTCCACCACTTAAATCCTTAACTGTTTTATCCATGATCTCATCAAGGGTAAACGGCTTTATGATTTCAGTTTTAAAGATGTTAGTCCCATAGGTAGGAGCTGTAGTCATTAAGAATTCCTGGACTGTTCCATCAAAGTCAGACATTAAATATTGAGGTTTATAAGCTATTGAAACTTTTTTCTTTATTTTTCCTTCATCAGGTTTTGTAACTGCCGCAAGCATCTTTGCAAAGGTTGTTTTACCAATACCATTTGGACCAAAAGCAGTGATAATCTCGTTGTGTTGAATTTCCCCATCTTCAGCTTCAATTGAAAATCCATCATAAGATTTTTTAAGGGCAGTATACTCTGCAAGGATCTCACCCTCCATTACTTCAGATGGAGGTCTTATATCAAAGACAATTGGCTGTCTTCTAATCCTCACATTTTCCTCTTTTAAAAATCCTCCAATGTAAGCATTTATTCCAACCCGGACTCCCCTCATCTGTGCCACTACACCATATGCTCCAGGATGGCCGTATAATATATGTACATAATCAGACATAGCATCAAGCGCAGCTAAATCATGCTCTATGACCATTACAGATTTTCCTTCTTCTGCAAGCTCCCTTATAACTTTTACTGCATTCAATCTCTGTCTCACATCTAACCATGATGTTGGCTCATCAAAATAATAAAAATCAGCCTCTTTTAAGGCTGCTGCTGCTATTGCAATCCTTTGAAGTTCCCCACCACTGAGTTTGGAAATATCCCTATCCAATATTTGATCTATTTCCAGAGTTTTGGATACTTCATCTAATTTATTTCTTTCATCGACATGTCTGAGGAGATTTCCAACCTCCCCTTTTACTACTTTCGGCAGCATATCCACCATTTGAGGTTTATGAGAAGTCTTCACGTTCCCTTCAGATAATTTCTTAAAGTAAGATTGGAGCTGTGAACCTTTAAAGTAGCTTATTATTTCACTCCATTCCGGTTCTGCTTCATAATTTCCTAGATTAGGTTTTAATTCTCCAGAAAGTATTTTTATAATGGTTGATTTTCCTATACCGTTTGGACCTAAAATCCCAACTACAGATCCTTCTTTTATATTTGGAAGTCCAAATAATTCAAACTGGTTCTGACCGTATCTATGTATAGGTTCTTCCAAAGCTTCAGGAAGGTTTATAATATTTACTGCACCTAAATAACATCTTTTTGTACATATTCCGCATCCCTGACATAATTCTTCTGAAAATACCGCTTTTTTAGTTTTAGGATCAATGGTTATGGTGTCCTCTTCCATCCTTACCCCTGGGCAGTAGTCAATACATACATAGTTGCATTTTTTAGGCTGACATCGATCATGATCCAATATTGCAATTCTTGTCAATCTATCACCAAAATTAGTTTTATGAGTTAATAATCAGATTTTATCTTAAATGAAGATACCATCCCTTCAGCTAAAAACTCTCAAATCAAGTTTTACTTTAAATCAAACTGTTATTTCCTATTTTTCAATCGAAACAATAAATTTTCCAATCAACCCTGCGAATCATTCAAAAATCAATGATTTTTGATGCCGTCAAAAACTGTCAAAATCAAAGATTTTGACGCCGTGAAAATTTTCAATTTTCACAGGCTTCGTTTTTGCGGCCGAGGAAATTTAATTTCCTCCAGCCACGAAAAATGCAAAGCATGCGAAAACTCTGTTTTCGCTGTTACAAAATCAAAGCTTACAAACCTCTGGTTTGTGCCAACGAAACCTCTGGTTTCGTGGCCCCGAAAATCTTTGATTTTCAAGGGCTCCAAACCCGAAGGGTTTGAGAGATTTTGTAAACATTTTTCTCCAGCTTCGATTCGTAGCCTCAAAATTGAAAATTTTACCTGCTTTTTAGAAAGGGATTGATCAAAAAAACTTCCAATAATCAAGTTTAACCCTAAATCAAACTATTATCACAATTTTCAACTGAAACAATAAATTTTCTAATTACTATTTTTATACAGATAATATATAAAAATTTGCAGTATTAAAAGATCAATATTTTAAGTTTAATATGACTGTTTTTCATAATTGAGGATCATGTTTTAATAAAAATAATCTGAAAAATACGAAATTCTAAAAATAAAAAAAGGTTAAAGTAAAAAAGAAAATTACATTTTTACTCTTGTTCTAACAGCTAATTCTATGTCTGATGCTTTAACTGTTTTTCTTCCAGCGTGTTTTGCAAGTTTAACAGCTTCTGTTGCTATTTCTTCGCCCATTTCTTCCAATACTTTTGTTAATTCGTCCCTTGCATCATCACTTATTCTTTGAGCACCAGCATTTTTTATGATTCTTCCAACTGGAGCAATTGGTAATTCAGTCATATATATCACCTCATTCTTTTATTAGTACTCCATAGTATTTA
>JAEZKE010000128.1 GCA_023436175.1 Methanobacteriota archaeon | reverse complement strand
ACTTGGGAATCTTATAGGTTCGCCCAATGCGAACACTATGTATCTCTTTTTCTGACAGCAGCTTATATGCCAGTTTCCGGCTGATACCTCCGAGCATTTCCCGTAATTGATTTACCTCGACTACGTCGGGGTATTTTTCAAACATGATTGTTTTGTTGCTCATAAAAATTCCCCCTTCATAAAAAAATCGCTGGACTAAGTCCGACACTGATAGAAAGTGCCTGGTTGATTTCTTCCATCTTCTGATCGTCCAGCCTGCCAATCCAGCCCCGAAGCCGGGTTCGGTCGATGGTGCGTATCTGCTCCAGAAGTGCGAAAGACTCCATGGACAGTCTGCCCGCTCCGGCAAAGGCCGTATGGGTGGGAAGAGGCTTTTTTGGCTTGCCAGTGATGGCGCAGACAATTGTGGTGGGACTATGGCGGTTGCCTATATCATTTTGCAGAATAAGTACGGGACGGATGCCTCCTTGCTCGCAGCCCACAACAGGGTTTAAATCGGCGTAGTAAATATCGCCGCGGCTGATGCCTTGCTTTATCGTGTCCAAACTTTGCACCTCCTTGATTTGGAATTCCTTCATTTCTCTTAATGGCACAAATATAGGGACCGCCCTGCTGTAAAGGCAGAGCGATCCCCATCGCTTCTGACATTAAGTCTTTTTCGGTAATCAAGGTGCTTAATTCGACACTACTCCCCAAGCACACAGAGCCCGAATCGTATCGGACTCAAAAGGCGATGGCCTGAACTGCGGCTGGCATCACCGCATCATGGGAATCTCACCCCCGCCAGGATCTCTGCCGGCTGCCCTCATTGCGTGATCCCCCGGTCAAGGGGGGGCTGTGACTGGACAGAAGTATCAATATAGGCTGACAGGATTATTGCGAGACAGGCTGCCACAGCCTGTTTTCCGGTCGGATGGGGACCGCTTTGCACCTTATTTGGCCGTCTTTGATAGGAGCAGAAAGAAACGAGCGAACAGAAAAGTGAGTGATTCCGCTTTTCTTGCTGCCTGCCTACAGGTGGTCTTGGCGCATCCTCCAGGGTCGCTTTCCCTTTGGGGGTCTGTCAGCTAACGTATTCAGGTCATCGGATATGAAGTTTTCAAAGAGCTGTGAGGGAGAATAGAAAAACCCCCTCACTACTAAGCCGATTTCGTGAGGGGGTTGGACGGAAAAAGTTTTACTTTTCCATAAGTTTTTTTAAAATGCGTAGAATTTTCATCTTCCGATCATGAATTGTCATGCGTGGGATTCCTGTTTCCACCGCCACTTGATGCTCACTTTTGTCCTGAAAAAACAGGAGAAAAATTAGCTCCTGTTCCTTCGAAGTGAGCTGTGAGAGGCACTGGTGGAGTTTTTCTGCGATGAGCTTGTCCAAAATCAGATCCTCCACACGGGGAGAAACAAGGTCGGGGATTACATCCTCACCATTGGTTCCCTCCGTATCCAGGGCGCTGTAATAAAAGACGCCGTTTGTCGTATCCCTTTCCTCCAGATAAATTTCGCGGCGCTTCATGCGGTGATAGGTCAAATAGACTTCTTCACTGACAGGGACGAGCTGCCCTTGCACCTTGATTCGATATTCTTTTTTCTCTGCCATATGGCTTGTCCTCCGTTTTCTGAAATTTTGATGGTGAATCAAAATGTCAGAAGCGGAGGAGAACGGCAGCGCGGAATAACTTCTCCTATATAAAAAACAGCGAAGAACATCCTGTTATTTGGAATATTTAGTCGCTGTATAGATTTTCTTGTCGAAAGAAAAAAGTCAGCACGATGCCCATGGCAAAGTGCTGACTTTTTTAACCTTGCATGATTAAATTGTAGAGGTGAAGGAGGGTATGTACAGGTTGCTCTGTCTCTATTTACACCTCGAAAAGGGATAAAACCTGAATATCTTCATGTAGATACCTCTCTCGCTATAGCACAGCGAAAGCCGGTATCACGAAGTCCAAAGCATCCGTTAAAAACCGCAAAAGCCTGCCCTCCGAGTATGAAAGGCAGGCTTTGCTTAACTGTCAGCAGCCAGACTATCATAGCGTCCTAAGACACCTTAGACCCTCGGCTTTGCGTCCCCGGCTTTAACCGGGTTTGCCCATAGCTTTATTGATTTGTTGTTTTACTTCTCCGGTACTCTCAGCACCTCACCGGGATGGATGAGTGAAAACCGGCTCTTGTTGTTCAGTCGTTCCAGCTCACTCATAGTACAGCCCAGCTTGTGGGCAATGCGCCAGAAGCTGTCACCCTTTTGCACGGTATAAGTGGTGTAGCGCCGATTTCTCGGCATATCCGCTGTCACACCGTACTGGTCAAAGGTATAGGTCGCCCCGTCGATGTCCTGCTTGCCGGTGAGGGGCTTGCCGTCCTCGAAGTACATCCATTTTCCGGAATCGTTCATGGACCAACCCTGCGCTGTGTCGCTGGAAATCGCCAGCTCCACAAAGCGGCGCAGTACAGCGGACACCTCGGCTCTTGTGGCTGCACCCTGCGGATCATAGAGATTGCCGTTTTTGCCGCTGATCACGCCTGCCATTTGCATCTGCTTCACGGCTTCCTTGGCGTAGGTACTGATTTTAGCGTTATCTGTAAAGATATTTTCGATATGAACCTTCGGCAGAGTATAACCGATGGTCTTGGCATAATTGCTCATAATGACCGCCCTCTGCTCACGGGTGATGGACTGATCCGGGGCAAATTTATAATTGCCAACCCCGTTTACAATGTTGTTTTTGCTTGCCCACTCAATGTAGCCCATATAGTAGGCATCGTCTTTCACATCGTTGAAGCTGCTCTTTGCGTAGCCGCTCACATCGGCGCTTGCAAGCCTCCCCAGCGCCGTGACGAACATCCCTCTTGTCATGGCGGTGTTCGGGCTGAACTTGGTTTCAGAAGTTCCGCTGAACAGTCCACGGCTTGCCACAAACTCAATATCTTCCTTTGCCCAATGGCCTGCAATGTCAGTAAATGCGGTGCCCGTCTGTTTATATCCGATGCCGTAGGTGGAAAAATGATCGGTGCTGAAGCGCAGTACCTTTTCCACACTGTCATAGACCGAGTTTATCAGCCAATGCACCTTGCCCTTGCTGTCCACATACACAGCCTGCATATTCCCCGCCTTTTCATTTGCACCGAGGGTATATGGGATGGTTACCGATACGCTGCCTGCTCCGAAGCTGCTGACCGCCTTACCGTTGCCGTAATTCACCTTGAGGTCAAATACCGGACGGCTGCCAATTGCCTTTTTCGCCTCGGTCGTCAGCTTACCGCTGTCCGTGCGGGTGGCGGTGATATTTACATCCGATTTTGCCTGCTTATTGATTTCCTGTACGGTCGCCAAATCCATACCGACTCTGATGTCGGGGTTGTCTACCACCACAATGGTGTTGACGATTTTCTTTGCAATGATGGTATCCTGCACGGTCTTCGGCAGATTGACCGTAACATTGGAGCCGGCTTTGTTGCCAGTATCCACACGGAGAACCACCGTGATGCCATTTTGCTCCGTGCCGTTTTTCTTGGCCTCAGCCAATGCCTTGTTAAAAGCGTCAGTCACAGTTTTGTCAGTGAGGCTCACTGTGACAT
>JAEZKE010000086.1 GCA_023436175.1 Methanobacteriota archaeon | reverse complement strand
CTTTTAATATAGAAACATACTATAACACCTTGGAATATGTTGAAATAACAGTTACAGGGCAAAATTTAGAAAGCAAAAACGTATTCAAAGAACCAATAGAAGTACTAAAAGCAGACTGGATTAACACGGATGAAGAGCCAGATTATGGATATTGGACTTACACCGATATAGCTGAAGGTTTAACAAGAAACGTTCAAGAGGATTATTCAGGAGTCTCAACATCAAATCAAACTTATAACACAACTAATGCAAAAATTTACACAGTACATCATTCAAATGTAATAGAATTAATAGTAAAAGGAAATACAGATAATTATTATACTGCAGGATGGTTTATAACTCCAAAAGGTACATTTAATGAAGTAATTGGGTTATATGGGTCTACTGACCAGTACGGAGACTGGCATGGAACAGAGAAAATAGCAAGTTTAATAAGTAATGGACAGTATGGTTTAAGCCAAAAAATAAGAGATATTCCGCAAATTGGATTCAAGATAAAAGGGTCAAATATACAAGGATTCACAAGTTTCAAAAGTTTGGGTTTCAAACCTTGGACATGGAAAGAAACTTACTAAACTTTATTATTTTTTATTAAATAATGAATAATTCAGTTGTTTACTTAAAACAAAAGAAAAAAATAATTATATAGTTATAATAAACTCCTATTTAATTAGAATATTTTATTAAGGGGTGCTTAATTTGGAAGGAGAACATTTAGGAATTCCAATCTACTTGGATACAAATACATTATTAGATTTGTTGGCCTCTATGGAAGATGGATTTAGTACGGCAAGTAAAAGAATAACACGTGATAACCAGTCTGAAGCTAATGAAATATCAGGAGAGGGTAGTTTTGGAATAAAAGCATATAGTCTATTAAAATTAGGTCTTAAAGGTTCTGTAGGTAAAAAATCAACTGATACATCAGAGAATGAACAGGAAGAAGAGAGATTCCACACATATGGATCATTAATGAATCGTTTGATTAAGAATCTTTATGAGACAGGCGTAGTTAAATTAGTTAATGACAAAAAATCGTGGGATAGTGTTAATGAGTCTGATTTTATAGAATTACAAGGAAAATTTATACCTAATCCTATTGTAAATTCTTTGATGAAATTCAATAGCCTTTTTGAGATGATTACATTATTTGGTGAACAAAAATTAATTCCACCTTTTAATGATTTTAATAAAATTCCAGTTCCTCAGGATTTATCAATCAAAGAAGCAAATAAATTTAGACGTGCTGAAATGAAAAAAGCCGAAGATCAATTGAAAGGATTTAAATCTATAATAAATATGATTAATGGGCTTATTGAAAATTCAGAGAATGAAAATTTTCAAAAATATGTAATTGAAGTTGAAAATTTACAGGATCATAAAATTGTGAGTTATCTTTTCCATGAGTTTATGAGAGATCGTGCAGGTGCTGAATTGCCTTATGGTAAATTTAAAATTATAGGAAAAGTAGTCAGAAAAATTGAAGGTAATGAAGCAATAGATCTGTTAGAAGGGACCGTATTAGGTCTAAGTGACGAAATGATTGATTCACTTAAAATACCTTTAAAAAATATGGGTGGAAAATTTAAAATTCCAGAGATATTTACTGAAGTAGAAGCACCAGCAATGCAGATCATTCCAATTGCAATATTTGTATAATTCAATGTAATTCTATTATTTTTTATTTTTTTCAGGGTGTAACAAGTATTTTTAATTTATCTAGGGTAATTTTATTTTGAAATTAATCAACAGGTGCAAAACAAGTACTTTAGATTAGTTCAAGGTTTTGATATTTTATTTTTTAAAATAACTTAAAAATGATTTGTTTTTGTTAAAGATTAAAAATTTTATCAGCTACGCTTAACTATGTACTATTAATTTCATTTATAAGTAAAATTAAAGTGAAACATATAAAGGAAAATTTTAAATTATTATTTTTTTTATAATAAATTAATTATTTAATTCGGTGATTATCATATTCGACTTTAAAAAATATCAGAATTGTTTAATAGCTGTAAGTGTCATTATAAGTTCTTTTATTCTTATAATTGTATTGCCACTAATATTGCCTCAAGAAATTATAGATACAAAAATTATGGATAAAATAATTCCTATACTCACTTTGATTATGGGTTCCGGTATTAGTATTGCATGGAATGAAAGAGTTTTAATTCATAATGAAGATAAAGAAATCAAAAAGGATTTAGAAAAAGAAAAAAAAGAAAAATCAAAAGCTTTAAAATTAGAAAAAAATGAAAAAGAGAAAATTTTAGCAAGTATTGATAATAGTTTATTTTATAATCAAGCTACATTAACCATGAATACTAAAAAACTTCAAAAAGATGAAAAAGAACATTTATCATTATTTACAGAGGGTTTTTGGGAAACTTTGAATACAAATATACCCTATGAAGACTTAAATAAAGATAGGGTACTTCATATAATGGCAATTGCTATGAATACTCATAATACAAATAGAATTATTAAGTCTCGCGAAGATTACATTTTTTCTAAGAATGTAGATGGAGGATCTATCATTTCAGACATGGATCCTGCACAACTAAGAATCATTAAGAAATACAATAAAGAACTACTAGAACAATTTAAAGGTTTAGATATAACACTTAAAGAATATACTAAAGTTTATCCACCTTATTATTCAGAAGGGACATAGATAAATTATTATTAAAATTCAAAGCAGTGTCATAAAATCAAGTTTAGTAAAATTTATATACTTATAGACTAAGTCTAATAATTGACGATAAGTACAGGGGACTCCATGCGGGATCCTCTGATTTCTTCATAATCTTTTTTTGATATAATTAAAATTGATACTTAAGACTATTTTTTTTAAAATATTTTACTTAGTTTCTCCCTGTCAAATTAAACCATTAATTTAATTTATAATAACATACTACTTTTTTTTATAAATTAAGAGGGGGACGAGTTCAAATATGGTGTCGCGTTGCACGCTTAAATCTCGGACGAGTACCAGAATAAATCGATAACACATTTTAGCGAAAACATCGATATTCAAGGTGAAACAATGAAATATGTAGTTAAACGCAACCTTCAAAAAGAAATGAAGAAGTCAGAGATGCCCACCACAACGCGACACACCTTAAACACTGCTTATCGTCAATTAGTTTGTGTTAAAGGATTTACTCATATCGGTAGGGCCCGCATGGACGGTGATTTACATGAAAGATCTCCAAATGCATGCCTTGATATGTCTCTCAATGATCGCAGCCAACCACTGCTTAGCTTACTTTGGAATAATTATGACCGAAGACATGGCATATCTACTCACGGCAACAATGCTAACATTAGCTTCCTTCGCAGTAAACGAATAAGCACAATGTCCCCTTTAAGGAAGAGCGGTTCTCTTCCATATTTTTTTTTCAAGATCATTCCTTTAAATCATCAAACATGTCTTTTAAAAAACTATCGATAAACGTTCTTTTTTATAATTACGAGCAATGCAACCCATTTTCAATTTAGAATCTATATTTTTACAACATGCAAGGCAACCAACGCAAAGATCCTTATTTACCTTAATAATCTTGGAATCATCAAGATATAATGCATTAACCGGGCATAAGACAGTACAAACTCCACATCCAACACAATTAAGGCATTTTTCAAGTAATAAACGTATTTGTTGATTTTGAAGGTTCATTTCAAGTGTAAAAGTAAGTTCATTATCATTTATGGAATAGTTAGAAGCTAAAATAAACAAAAGATTTTCAACTTTCTTTAAATAAATATTATCACCTTTCAAAATATAGCGGTTACTAACATTATGCATTTTAATGACGGGAACTTTCAAATATTTGAAAGCATAAGATCGCCAACCATTTTTAATATATTTTCGTCTATATTCCGCAGTGACATTAAAGTTAGAATAGACATTTAGGACTTTTTTCAAATTTTGTAAATTAACAATGTTCAATTTACTACTTTTACAGCTGCATAAATTCTCATGAAAAACACATTAAAAATTCTGAACAATGTCTTAAAAAACATGTCTGGACCTGCAATAATTTTGTTATTTTGTTCAATTTTGATAAGTCAATTTAATACGACTTTTTGACTAAATTGGAGTCTATTTCGTAAGATTGCGGTATAACGAAGACCGGAAACTCTTATTTAACTTTTTCTATTTAATCATTTTATAAAGACATTTAATACATTAATATCATAGTACATTTGGACTTAAGTACCTTGTCCATATGTCCAAAAAACAAAAATAGGTGATAGATTGAATAATTTCAAAAGACTAGCAAACATGAAAGATTTAAATAAAGCTGTAGAACAGCTAGATAGAACCAAAAGAGAAAAAGAAAACAAGATATTTAAAAAACAAATACGATTTGACAGAGTACAGAACTCTAAATTAACTATAATTAGTTTTTTAGAAGGAAAATATCAGGGAGAACTAGTAAGAAACACTGTCGATGAATACATTAAAAACTATGAAAAAGAACATGGGAGCCTAAAAAACATAGCTAATACTATTTTAGAAAGTAAAGAAAGTCATGACTTAAGTAAAATTGTAAAAAGAGGTAAAGCATGCTTAGAAGTTGCAAATGGGCTTCAACATGTATAAAAGAATGTGAACCATGTTACTGTGGAGCAGAAGTAAAAGAAGTAAAAGAAGATTGTAAAAGCTGTATGGCCTGCGAAGAACCATTTTATAACCTTAAAAAGGCTTTGGAGAAATCAAAATGATTAGAAAATGTTTAGCAGCGCAAAAAAACATATGTACCGAATGTAATTATGCTTGTCCAAAATGTGGAGTCAAGAAATGGAGTATAGATGAAGAATGTCAATTATGTATAGATTGTGAACAAAAAGAACTAAAAAGGGCTAATATAGGCATTGGGGAGTTAAAAAGCGCAACCATAGTTAAAGAAGAGAATCCAGTAATAGTGATTTTTGGGAAGTGATCAGATGAAATGTGTTTTTAATCATGATGAATGTTGTAAATGTAAAATTTGTTATAAAGAAAACGGAGAAAGGAGAGGATAAAATGAATAAAAATGAAATAGAAATGGATATAATAGATATAGAACTTGTTAGAGATAGCATAGGGCAAATAGAACTAATTGGAACAAAATATAACATTCCAGCAAATGTTTTATTTGATAAAGTCAGTAGCCTGGAAAAGGTGAAAGTCTAAATGCAAAATAATAGAGAAGTAATTGTCCACCAAAAGCAAAATTGCATGATCAATACTACAATATTGTCCTTCCAAAGCAATGACATAAAAAACGTAAAAAATGAGTGTGTGTGCTTGGGAAATCATTCAAAAGTCTTTTCAAAATACCGAAAAATCCTTAAAAACCAATCATGCTTAAAATCAATTTTATCAATGAAAAAGATATATTTGGTCTTATTTTCATGTAAAAGACATTTTAAATGCTTTATTTCTCATTTATTCTTCTCTTATTTATTATATTATAATAATATAATATATAATAAATATATAAAAAGTAATAAAAAAATAAAGAAAATTAATTTAGTAATAAGAATTAATTAAATCGGTATAACAAAATGTTTAACATAATGTATAACGTTTTGTAAAATTTAGTAAATTTGTACAACAAGATGTATAACACACTGTAATCTTAAGCTGAAAGGGGAATTAATATGTCTAAATTCATTGATTCGCTTGTAGAATTTTATAATAATGAAAAAGAGAAAGAATCGCCTGAAATTTACGTCAAATCAATAAAAAAGCTATTAGATTTCTATGGGATCGATACAGAGTAGATAAATATATAACTAATTATATCTTAGACAAAATAAGTTTAATTAAAACTTAATGTTATTACTAATCACAGGAGAATTATGTCAAAAAAAGGCATAAATGATACATATAGGTGAGGAAATGGAAAAGAAAATAGCTCAGTTATCTGATGTACATTTTGGTGAGAAGAATTTCTCGCATGACTTAAAAAATAATTTAATAAAGCAGCTAGAAGATGAAAATCCAGATCTTATTATCGTAGCTGGAGATTTAACTACAGAAGGTTACGCTCATGAATACAATGATGCAGCTGCATTTGTAGATGAACTCAAGGCCATAACAGAGGTTCATATAGTTCCGGGAAATCATGATGCAAGAAACGTAGGATTGCTCCATTTTGAAAAGCAAATTGGAGACAGGAAATTTTTACATACAGATAAAAGTGGTGGATTTGCTATTTTAGGATTGGATTCATCAGAACCAGATATAAACGACGGTCAAATAGGAATGGATCAGTTAGACTGGCTTAGGACTGAACTTGATAAAATACCAAGTGACCTATGTAAAATAGTAACTTTTCATCATCATCTGCTTCCAATACCTCAAACTGGAAGAGAAAGAAATATTTTATTAGATTCTGGGGATTTATTAAGTGCTTTTAGGGATTATGGAGTTGATTTTGTCTTGAATGGACATAAACATGTTCCTAATGTTTGGATGATAGAGAAAATGGTTACATTAAATTCAGGGACAGCAACAACCAGAAAACTGAGGGGCCATACTTATCCATCACATAATCAATTAATCATTAAAGATGACCAGATTCTTGTAAATCTAATAAATACTGAAACAGGATATAAAAGGGAATTAGCTAATTATTCTGTTAAAGTGGAAAAAGAAGAATATGTGATATGTTCATATAAACACAATTCATTACGTGCATTATAGTTTAAACAGGTCAATTAGTCTAAATATGTCTATTTGAACCTATTGAAATTTATTATACAATAAAATAGGACATATTTTACATCTTCTAATAAAAGCAGTTAATTTCTATTTCAGTAGGAATTAACCGCAGTTTTTAAACATTTGGTACTAATTGGGGCATAATTCGGGAATAACTACTTATTATAAGCTGTAAATACATACCCATAATTCTACTGTTTGATTATTAATTTCATTATATTTGGTGATTCAAAGAGTAATAATTTTTGCTATGAAATTATTTTTAATGTAATTAATTTTAGAGATGTCCCGTAAAAAATAAACTATACAGAATATTTTATTTAAAACATAAT
Organism: Methanobacteriota archaeon; assembly: GCA_023436175.1. Taxonomy (GTDB): domain Archaea; phylum Methanobacteriota; class Methanobacteria; order Methanobacteriales; family Methanobacteriaceae; genus Methanobacterium_D. The sequence goes on along the minus strand of JAEZKE010000086.1, from coordinate 14,445 downwards.
TTTAAATACATTCATTAAGATTAATATTAAATTTAAACCATGCAAAATTGTTGAAATATAAATGTTGATTAAACGCTTTTTATGTAAAAAAGGAGATAAATAGAATAATAATGTGATATAATGTCAAAAATGTTAGACGTCATAATGGCCGGTGTGATCTCAGGAATAGTTGCAATTACTACAACCCAGATGGGAATAGGGGGAACTGTTATTGGTGCAACTTTAGGGGCAATGCTCTATCAGGTAATGTCTCATTTTATAAAAGAGCCTCTTGAAGGCGTAAACACAAAAAGAATTGAAACTAAGATAGTTTACGTGTTCCCTCTTATAGTTATAGTTGCTGTTGAAATAATTTATTTATTCTCTTCGGTATACTGGAAACCCGAACAAATTTTCCATTATTTAGAACATGCAACTGATGGAACTCTATTTAGGACCATTGGTTTAGGACTTTTAATTATGGGAATTTACCCTATAATACAATCGGAGAATATAAAAAGATCATACGGATACATAATATTATCCGTTGGTATAGTCAAACTTTTAAATGGATTTGTAGATATGCATTCTCCATTTGTGAAATTATATGCGAACCTTTTCGCAGACTTCGGCCTGGTAATTTCGCTTGCAGTTATTGCAGCGCTATCATATGTAATTTTATCGATAGTTCAAGAATCGATAGTAATTAGCCGTGAAATAGATAGTAATACTCATTAGATGATATTATGACTAAGAAAACAAAAAATAGCACTTTAAAAGCGATACTAGACATCATACTCTATGAACATCCATCAACCCAGGATGAAATTGCTGAAAAACTGGGGATAACAAGGAGATATGTTACAAAACTGCTTCAACCTCTTATAACTAAAGGGGTTGTAAAAAGGGCATATACTTTAGATTTAAAGAAATTTGATGAATTTTCAGAAGTTTTTGAAGAAGAAAAAACATCGAGGGAACATGCTGGAACATTATACATCAAAGAAATGATTAAGAATATGGCTAATCATGTTTGTAAACAGCTTGACAGGTCTTTTGAAGCGCTTTCAACTTATGATGATGAGTTAGCAAGTAAAGCATTGAATATGGACTATATTACAAATAACATGCATGAAAAAGTAAGAACTTCTGTAGATATGGCTTTATCTATGAACCCTTCTTCAGAATTCAGTAAAACAATGGCTTTCAGTGAGGTAGCGTATGATTTAGAGCGTATTGGAGATCATTCCTGCCAATTTGCTAATTTTACAATGAAAGAATCATATGAAGTTGATCCTGAAATGATTGTATATCTTGGGGAAATGTATGAAACTGCAAAGAAAATGGTTAATTATTCAATGGATATTTTTTTAAATGAAAAACTTGAATTAAAAAGTAAAGTAATGGATTATGAGGAAAAAATACATGCCTTGCAGAAAAAAGCATTGAACTGCATTGCAACTCAAATGGCAGAAGCTTCCTTTGATGATACCGAGCGTTCAACATATTACCTGTCTTTATCAAGGGTAGTTAAGGCATTTGAAAGAATTGGAGATATATCCATTGAAATAATAGATGTTTCAAGGGAATTTTATGAAAATATACCCAGAACTACAACTCCTGAAAGATTTAGACGGAACCCTAAATTATCTAATTTAAAATAACTGGTTGACTTTTTGATAATTTGTTTTCATTAAAAAGTAGAAGAGATGTGGATTATTCTTTCTCTTTTTCCATGTATTCCTCGATTTTTCGTTCTTCCCACTCTTTAGATAAAAAGCCTCTTTTCAGGTAAACTGATGCTCCATGTGAAACAAGACCAATTCCCCAGAAAACGGTTACAAACAAAAACCATGGAAAACTAGGAATTGTAAGTAAGTTAATAATTGCCAGAAACACGTTTACTACAATATAAGCAATTAAATGTGAGTAAAAACCCCTTACTTCTTCGACTCTTCTTTTAGCTCGTATATACGACTCATCTCTTTTATATGATTCATCAACCATTTTTTAAACCCCCATTCTTTGAATTGTACAAATTATAGAGTAGTATACAACTTATTATATGTGTTTTAAGATATTTAAAGTTTATTTTAAAAAAGGGAGTTTATTAAAAAGATTATTCTGTTAAATCAGTTTTATAATGGATTAAAAAGAATGTGGTGTGAAATTAAAAAAAATCAAACTATGCACTAGTATTTAAAAAAATAGAGATTTCTTTATTAAAATAAACATTTAATGGGCAAAAATGGGTGAATTTGATTTATTTATACTCCGTCGTAGTAAATTTCGTCTATTTCAAAAAATTTTCTAAATGGAGGTTCTCTTGCATTTTCTTCATTTACATGTGCTAAAATACCTGGCAGCCGGCCGATCATAAATATTCCACTTCCAACTTTCCAGTTGAATCCCATATCTGATAAAATAGCTCCGTTTGCGCCATCGATATTCATTCGGATACCTTTTTCTTCAAATAGCAGGTTTTCAATTTCGGCGGCAAGTTCTGAATGTTTGCCGAAGCACCCATATTTTTTTGCAAGTTCTATGAGCCTCGGTGCCCTTGGATCTTCATTGTGATATCTGTGTCCAAAACCATATATTTTTTGATTATTTTTTAAAAAATAGCCTACTATTTCTTCTGCAATTTTACGGGTATCATTTTCTGTTTTTTTAATTCCTTCTTGAAGAGTTTTCATAGCATATTCTATGGCTCCTGCATGATTTTTACCAAATGCAAGAAGGCCGCCAGCGATGCATGCATGTAGAGGAGATCCTGTAGATGCCATGATCCTTGCAGCTTGGGTACTTGGAGGAGTAACGCCATGGTCACAAAATGATACTAAAACTGCCCCCAACATTTTGGCCTCATTTTTAGAGGGTAGTTTTCCTTTTATGAGCAGATGTATCATCTCAGAAAAAGATATATTTCCTATGAGATCTTCCTGTAGATAGCCCCGTGTAGTTAATTTATTTGGCTCAACTTTTGTTATAGAAGTTCTCCACTTAAGAGTCCTTGGTTTGAATATATCTTTTAACACATCTTCTGTTATCATATTGGATATCTATATAATATGAATTTATTTAAATTTAACGCTTTTAGTGCAGTATTAGACACATTTAGTGATATTTCCAGTAATATGTAGCAACCTTCCAAAATGCCTTAGTTCCTATAATGTGATAACTTATACACAAATAGGAACCTTTAAATATGGTGGGTGGTTTATTATAGGATGAGGTGAATCAAATGAATTCAAAATATTTGATTGGAATAATAGTAGCCATAGTAGTAATAATTGGTGCATATTTTGCACTTGCAGGAGGCTCAAATCAACAAACAATACAAATTGCTGGTTCAACTTCCGTACAACCAGTGGCAGAACAGTTAGCTCAAGCTTACATGCAGAAGCATCCCGACGTTAAAATAAATGTTCAAGGTGGAGGTACATCTGTAGGTATCACAAGTGCCCAGCAAGGAACAGCAGATATTGGTACAGCGTCTTCCAAACCTAAAGATAGCGATTCTCAAGGTTTAGTACAAACTCAAATTGCAAAAGATGGAATAGTAATCATAGTAAACAAAGCTAATAAACTTAATTCACTTACAGTCGATCAGGCAAAAAATATATTCAGTGGAAATATCACTGATTGGAGTAAAGTAAGTGGTTCAGGAAGTACAATTAGCGTCATAACCAGAGAAGATGGTTCCGGTACCAGAGATGGATTCCAGAACATAGTAATGGGTGGTAAAAATGGAACTCCTATTTTAAAAACTGCCATAGTTCAAAGTTCAACAGAAGCTATTTTACAGGCAGTTAAGGGAGACCCAAATGCTGTTGGATATATATCCTTAGCAAGTCTCAATGGTGATGTTAAAGCAGTTACAATTAATGGAGTAGCTCCTTCAGAAAAAACAGTCAGTGATGAAACTTATAAGATAGTAAGACCATTTATCTTCCTGACTAAAGGTCAACCTACTGGTATCGTTAAAGACTTCATAGACTTTACAATGAGTCCAGAAGGCCAAGGTATAATTCAAAAGGCTGGAGCAGTTCCAATGGGTTCTACCCAGTAAGTGGTTTTAAAACCACTATTTTTTTGTTTATTTATAACTTAAAAATGTGAAGAGAAGTTTATCCTGTAAATTTGGTTCATGGTTCTAATCACTTTATATTTAAATACTCCAAAGAAGAAGAGTAATTCAAGGTGATGAACATGAATCGGAAATACAAGTATGGAATAGTAATTGCCATCATTATAATTATCGCTTATCTAACAATTATCCCATCAAGTCAATATGAAAGAATACAAATTGCAGGTTCCACGTCTGTACAGCCTGTAGCTGAAGCATTAGCTGAAAAATTTCAGGAAACTCATCCTAATGTTAGAATAAATGTGCAGGGTGGAGGATCTAGTTTAGGTATAAGCAGTGTTTCACAGGGTATAACTCAGATAGGTACCAGTTCAAGAGATTTAACGCCACAAGAAAAAGAAGGACTCACAGAATATGAAATAGGAAAAGAGGGTATTGTTATCGCTATTAATAACAACAACAATGTCACTTCATTAAGTACAGATCAGGTTAGAGGTATTTTCAACGGTGCTATTACAAACTGGAAACAGGTAGGAGGATCCGACACACCAATCCATGTTGTAACAAGAGAAGAAGGATCAGGTACAAGATCATCATTTGAGAATTTAGTAATGAACAAAACAAAAATTAAGCCTGATGCTGTAGTTCAAAGCTCAACCGAATCTGTTAAACAGGTAGTTAAACAGGACCCTGGTGCAATAGGATTTGTTTCGTTAGCTCATATGAGCAGTGATGTTACAGCTTTAAAAATCGATGGAGTTAGCCCTTCAATGCAAACAGTGGCAGGTGGATCTTATAAACTACAAACTGCATTCCTTTTCGTGGTTAAAGGGGAACCCGAAGGAGTAGTTAAAGAATTTATTGACTTTACATTAAGTCCTGAAGGACAGGCTATAGTAAAAGGACAAAATATTGTCCCTGTAAATATGTAGGCTAGTAATATGAAAGATATTTACAAATGAAGTTTGTAAAACATTAGAAAATTGAAAATTACACTTACTAAAATTGATTCAAAATCAAAGTAGATTCCGATGTTGAGGAAAATACATAATATTTTCCGAACATTCGAAAAATTTTATAAATTTTTTGAGGTGCAGAAATGACGAAGTATGAAGAATTTATAGTGGAAAAGGGACTTTTTATAACAGCCATCCTGTCCATTGTAGTAATAATTCTGATCATAGGATTCATATTCCAGCAAGGTTTTCCAGCATTGGAACAGATTGGAATCTTGAAGTTTATATTTGGAATGAACTGGGCACCGTCAGATGACCAGTACGGTGTTTTTACAATGATCATAGGATCATTAGGTATAACAGCCCTTTCACTGCTATTTGCAGTGCCATTATCCTTGTGTTGTGCAATCTTTCTGGCAGAACTCGCACCTCGTTCAATGAGGAAAATTCTAAAACCAGTAATTGAAACTCTCGCAGGTATCCCTTCTGTTGTATATGGATTTTTTGGACTTATAGTACTTGTTCCAATTATGAGAGTATATTTTGGAGGAACTGGTTTTAGCATGCTTGCAGCATCTTTAATTCTTACAGTAATGGTTCTTCCAACTATAATTAGTGTATCAGAAGATGCATTAAAATCTGTCCCTGTAGAATACAAAGAAGCGTCTCTTGCACTTGGTGCAACTCACTGGCAAACAATAAGGAATGTAATTTTCCCAGCAGCTATTCCTGGAATTATAACTGGAATAATATTGGGAATGGGTAGGGCAATTGGTGAAACACTTGCAGTTATCATGGTTGCAGGAAACGTTACACAGATTCCAAATTCAATATTTGACCCGGTAAGGGCATTAACATCAAACATAGCTCTAGAAATGGGTTATGCAACAGGATTACATTACAGTGCACTGTTTGCAACAGGAATCGTGCTGTTCATCATGATAATTATCCTTCTTATAATAGCTAACTACTTCCACTACAAGAAGAAGGTTGTAATCGGGGGAGGATATTTATAATGCTTAATTTAGAGTTATACGGTTATTGGGTGATTTAAATGTTAAATCTTAAAATTATATCTCCTAAAATGTCCCAAAGAATTATGAAAGGGGTTTTTTGGGGATCAGGAATCTTAACAATTCTTATCCTGGTAGTTATCATAGGTTATATACTCTTTAAAGGGTTGCCAGTCGTAAATCTAAATTTTATATTTAGTGACCCTGTAGATTCGGGTAAATCTGGCGGTATATTTCCAATGATAGTTTCAAGTTTATACGTGACGCTTATAGCGGGTGTTGTTGCAACTCCTCTCGGTGTTGGAGCGGCAGTTTACCTTTCAGAATATGCTAAAGAAGGTACACTAGTTAAACTTATAAGATTTGGAGCAGAAACATTAGCTTCTATCCCTTCAATTATATATGGGCTATTTGGACTGGCGTTTTTTGTTATTTACCTCAAATTAGGATGGTGTGTACTATCTGGAGGTTTAATACTGGCAATTATGGCGCTTCCTACAATATTACAGGTAGCTGAAGTTTCACTGGAAGCTGTACCTTCCTCATACAGGGAAGGGAGCCTTGCAATAGGTGCTAGCAAATGGCAAACAATTTACAATGTCGTTTTACCTGCTGCAGTTCCAGGAATTACTACTGGAGTAATTTTAGGAATGACAAGGGCCATTTCAGAGGCAGCAGCGATTTTATTTGCAGTAGGTTCAGCACTAACTGTTCCTATATCAATCTTTGACCCCGCAAGGCCTCTTCCACTTCACCTTTATGTTTTAGCGACTGAAGGTATATCTTTGGATAATGCATATGGAACTGCGGCTGTACTGGTGGTTATAGTGCTTGTAATAACCGTTGTTACAAATACTTTGGTTGATCGATACTCTAAAAAGATGATGGGGCGATAGAAATGGAATACAGAATTGAGGCTGAAAATTTAAATGTTTACTTTGACGAAGCACAAATTTTAAAGAATATAAACATTAAAATTCGCAAAAATACAGTTACTTCACTTATAGGTCCTTCTGGTTGTGGTAAATCAACCTTTGTACGTACCTTAAACCGTATGAATGACATGATTGATGGATTTAGAATGGATGGAAATGTTTTTTTAGACGGTAAAGATATCTATGATCCTAAAATAGATGTGGTGGAATTAAGAAAAAAGGTAGGGATGGTATTTCAAAAGCCTAATCCGTTTCCAAAATCCATATTTGATAATGTAGCCTATGGTCTCAGGGTACATGGAATTGAAGATAAAGCAATAATAACTGAAAAAGTTGAAGAAAGCTTAAAGGCTGCTGCATTATGGGATGAAGTCAAAGATAAGCTGCATAAATCAGCTATGGGACTCTCTGGAGGTCAGCAGCAGAGACTATGTATAGCAAGGACCATTGCGGTAAATCCTGAAGTTATACTAATGGACGAACCTGCATCAGCACTTGATCCTATATCAACAACAAAAATAGAAGATCTGATTCATAAACTGAAGAATGATTATACCATAATAATCGTTACACACAATATGCAGCAAGCTACACGGGTATCCAAATACACTGCATTTTTCTTACATGGAGAAATCGTAGAAAGCGGCCTTACAGATAAAATATTCATAGAACCTGAAGATAAACGTACAGAAGACTACATAACTGGTAGATTTGGTTAAATAAATTTTTTATTTAATTAATGTGCAGTTCGTTTAATTGAATATGCACTGAAGGTGAAGCGATGTATGGAATGATACTGGAGAACAAATTAAAAAAAATAAGCAGTGATCTTTTAGATTACAGCAATGAAACCGTAGATATGATTAAAAATTCTACGAGAAGTTTCTTAAAGGGAGATACAAATTTAGCAAAAGAAACAATTGAATCTACCAGTGAAGTAAACAAAAAGAGCGAACATATTGAATATGAATGTTTAAAAATACTCGGATTACATCAGCCGGTTGCCAGAGATTTAAGACTTGGTGCTGCAATTTTAAGAACATCTACTGAACTTGAGAGAATAAATACTCTCTCAGCATACATATCCCGATACGCTATAGATGCAACAGAAAAAAGTTCAGATTCATACAAACCTCCCCATATTAAATTCATGTCTCAAACAGTGCAAAATATGTTAAAAGATGGTGTTGGATCACTTTTAAGTGAAGATATACAGCTTCTAAAACGTTCAACTAAAAATTTTGTTGCTCTGCAAGATTTTTACAATCAGATGTTTTCAGAGTACGGTGATGATAACTCTTCAACTGCAGCAATGTACTCGATTCTTATTGGAAGAAATCTCTTAAGTATGGGACATCATATAATGGGGATGGATGACAGAATAGCTTATTCCATTATTGGAATGAAGGTTGTACATCATAAAGTATTTTATAATGTCTTAATGAAGTAAAAATTAATAATTAAAAATCATAAAAATAAGGATGATTAAATGTGGCTCCCATCAGATGAACCTAAGAATAGGCTGTATGGAAACAAACTTGATAAATCCTATTTGCCGCAATCGGGATATATTAGAATTTTAAATGATAATTATGAGTCTATATTGTTTTTAAGTGATGATCTAGTTGTAGGGGCCTGGTATCTCAATGTTAAATCTTTAACTGAACTTTATGAAAATGAAGCAATGGAAAAGGTTAAAATTCTCAGTGAATCCAAAATTGAAATATACGAAACTGGTGGAAAGTTGTTTAAAACTATTCTTGAGTTAAATGAGGAATGTAAACTATCATTACCTATACGTATTGATATGTTTTGGGATAAAATTGGATTAAATAGTACCGATTCTCGTGAAGAACTGCTATCCAAGTATAGAATAAATGAACCATCTGCAATTGATGTGGATAATTTACTAAAAGATTATAAGTCCAAGACGGAGGATTGAAAATGGAAAGGAAGAAATACCCCAGGATACTGTTTCGAAAAAGGCTTAAAGAGCTAAAAGAAGATGTAAATGAAATTGGACAAATGACAATTCAGGCACATAAAGATGCAATTGAAGCTTTCAATAAATATGATGAGGATTTGTTAAAAAGAGTTATTAAGTCCCGTGAAAAAGTAGAAGAATTAAACTTTTACTTGGAAAGGAAATGTATTAGCATTATTGCTGCAGAGCAACCGGTTGCAATGGATTTAAGGTTTATTGAAGCATGTATCAAAGTAGGTAGTCATTTAAAAAGGATAGGTAGTTTAGCAGTGAATATTGCTGAAGCCGCTAAAAATCTAAAAGGTGAAGAGGTTCCAGCAAGGCCTATGGAAGATCTTAATCATATGGCTAACCTTGTTCAGATGATGTTGAGTAAAGGTTTATACGCATTTATCGATCAGAACATGGACATGGCAAGGGAATTGAGACATGATGATGATAAAGTAGATGATTTATTTGATCAGTCACTGGAAAATATTACAAGTAGCATGTTTCAAAACAAGGATTCCATATCTTACTTGATATATCTTTTGTTCATTGCAAGATTCCTTGAGAGGATCGCAGATCGTGCTGTAAGCATGGGAGATAGGACAATTTTCATGATAACATGTGAAAAACCTAAAAGGCTTGAATTAAAAAAATAGAGCAAAAGCTCCAAATACTTTCTTTTTTTCTATAACTAATTTTAACATTACTATAAGTTCTAAATGCATTTATTCTCTTAAATCAGGTGATGCAGAGTACTGACTTTTACACTAAATCTTTTTGTATTTATTAAAATGAAGCTATTTAATTAATTTAAAATATATTAATAAGTTCTAATTCCTGATTTAAATGCTAAATCTGTTTTGTATAATGATATTGTTGTATTATATCTAATTTGGCCTACTAATTGTGTTATTAATGGGTTTTCATTAATTTGGTATTTAATATTAAAATTGAAGTATATAATGATCTAAAAATTTTTATTATACTAAGTATAATACAATAACTACACTTTATTCATATTAATCCATATATTTTAATCAATAAAATTATATATGAGTAAGACATACACTTCAAGTGTAAAATAAAACACTAAAAGTGAATAAAATGGCTGAGTTGAAAACGTCATAATTTTACAGTCCAGATGTGGGGATTGATATCTTGATGGTCAAATGGAAAAATGAAGAATTAAGACGTGAGTTAATGATGAATACCTTAGATTATTTAAGTAGAAACCAAAACGCGTCTATTGAGGAATTAGCAGATTATACTGGCCAGGAATATGCAATAATAGCTCAATTAATGCATGATTTAGAGAGTGAAGGTCTTATAAAATCAGAAACTGTTTTTAATTTAAAGAATGAGTCAAAATGATGAGACTCTAAATCTTGTTTTTTTTATCTAAATCTTGATTTTTAAATATTTAATGAGTATAATGCTTATTTTTATAAAAGAATTATTTTAACGCTGCTTTAAAATTAAATAGATTATATTTATTTAGTTTAAAATATTTGTAGCAAAAATTATATTACTTATTTTATATATAGTAATAATACAGTTCTGCTGTAAACTGTTCCATTAAATTTTTTAAAAGAAGTAATGAATTATTTCACTGCTCCTTTATATGTCAGTGATTATAATTCTGTGGTTGATTAGGAGTATGGGGTGATTTAATTGAAAATAAAAGATGAATTAGTTGGAAAAGAAGTTATAGATTCCACAGGGCACGAACTTGGTAAAGTAGATGATATTGACGTTGATTTTGACTCTGACAGAATAGATTCTATTATTCTTCATGAAGGAGGACGTCTTAGGGGAAGAGATAGAGTTATTCCTTACAGCATGGTTGAAACAGTTGGAGAAAGGATAATCTTAAAAAAATCGGGAGAACGTGAATCTAGAGAAGAAGCAGGGGATAGAAGAGAAGGAATAATGTGATAAAGGAATAGTAGAACTTATTCTATTTCTCTACTTATTTTTTTAAAAATCAGTATAAAATTAATTAAGGCTTTAAAAAACCTTTGGTTTTTTAATGCCCCAAACGTTTCACGTTTGTGGGCCTTAAAACTGCTGTAGCATGCCTTCCGGCCCAGCATTGAATACAAACACCTATTGGGAGCCCTGCGGTATGGGTATCTGCAGTTAAAATTTTCACATCAAGTGCTGTGGTTTTACCTCCTAGTCCCATTGGGCCAATTCCAGTTTCATTTATCTGGCGCAGAAGATCTTCTTCTATCTCTGCAATCACCTTATCTGGATTTCTTTCCCCAACTTTTCCAAGCAGTGCTTTTTTTGCAAGTTTCATAGCCATATCTGATAATCCTCCAACTCCCACCCCTACAATTATAGGAGGGCATGGTTTTCCACCTGCAGCAGTTACTGTATCTAAAACGAACTTTTTAATGCCTTCAACACCTTCTCCTGGTAAAGCCATTTTAAGGGCGTTGTTATTTTCTGATCCAATACCCTTAGGAAAAACAGTGAATTCTATTTTTTCTTCGTCAATAAGCTCTATATCAATTTGAGGAATCAAATTACCTGTGTTTGTTCCTGTATTTTCCCGTGTTAATGGGTTTACCACATTCGGCCTTAGGGGTATTTCTTCAGTAGCTCTTTTAACCCCATTTCTTATACCTTCATATAGATTTTCAACTTCTATATTACCAAGTTTAACAAAAATGATTGGGAGGCCTGTATCCTGACACATTGGAACGTCAAGTTTTCGGGCAGCTTCAATATTATCAAGTATAGCTTTAAGATTTAGACGTGCAATGGATTCATCTTCATTTTCATAGGCATCTTCAAGTGCTTTCTTGACATCGTCAGGCAGCTTAATTACGGCTTCCTTGAATAAGTTGAATATTGTATTTTCTATGGTACTTTGAGTAATCATAATAGTCCTCTAAATTTCTCTTTGATAATATATTGTATCAATTATTATAAGTTTATAGTAAATTTTTTAATGTTTTGTTTATAATTCCAACCTGTTTTATTACTTGGGGAGATTTAAGATTTTTATATGGGGGTGGGTATTCCAGTTAAAACTATCTGAATAAAAGTTGTGAATAATTACTTATGTAATACTTTTAATATTATTTGTATGATAATATGAAGGAATATACCTATGATGAGGTCTGGACTGAAGTAGTTAAATTTGTATTGGAATTGCATAAACACCCTGATCATAAGCCAAAAACGGTTAAAGATGCAAAAAATATGTTGGAGTTCGTTCCGGCAATAAGGAATATTATTAGTACAGTTGAAGATACAGATAAATATCTTGAAATGGTGATAATGGCAGATGAACTTGAAGAGTCACTCCAAAATGAATTAAAAGAGCTTCAAAACGAAAGATATGATGTAGATAAGTATTAATTTAGGGCTGACAATTTATTTAAACAACACAGTCTAATTAATATTAATTTAAAGAATACATTGTAAAAATTACTTTTAGGTTATTTTTTTAGATTTTCATTGAGCTTTACATAAGTGCCCATTCACCTTCAAGCTCAGTCAGGGCGAATTGATGGTTATTAACCACTTCAATTACATCATCTGCGTTGCACTTATCAAGAGAATATGTGCAAATGGTAATTATCTTGTAGTTGCCCAGGACCCGATCTATTTCTTCTTCATATTGCATAAAGTCAGACCAATCATCTTTTTCAAGCCAGAATGTATTTCCAGTTATCCTCATGCCGTCATAGCCATTGGCCAAAGCATGGTTAAGTTTATCCATCCAACCATTTAAAATCCTGTCTGGATCGAAAAAACCTTCTTTCATGTACCAGTCAGTGTATGAAATAATTTCAATTTGCCCATTTTTGAGATAGATATCAGCATCAGGAACTGCACTTTTTAATGCTTCTTCTGCATCTTTTACAGTTAATGGCTGTGAAGTAACCCACATACAAAATTCATTGTTTTCAAGCCCTGTTTTAAAGTAAGGGACAATTATATCAATTAAATTTTCTTTAGTTTGGTAAAATTGACAGAAATGCGTACCCCATGGTACATCCCCAATAAGATCAATGCCTGAATTCCGTAATTGGTCTTTCATAGATACCTTCTCCGAGAGTGAAATCTGTTTTTTAATATCAGCAGTAGTATGATATAACTATTGCTATTAAACAACTCAGTATATTTTAAATTATTATTAATTATGATGATATTGGTTGGCTTTTAAGGAATAATACGCAGAAATAAATTCAAAACAGAACTAATTTTAGGTTAAATAAAAAAGAATAAGCTTAATCTGTAGATTAAGCATTTTAAATTAATACCTCATGATCATCTTGAGCCTTTCAAGTTCCTTAGCAACTTTTTCACGCTTATCTGATATCATCTCTGATGAATCTTCCTTCAGGCCACCGGTTGGGCATGTAAGTACACAGCGAGGTGTTTCCTGGTCAATACACAGGTTACATTTTTTTGCAATACCTTCTTCATTTATGTAGATTGCTCCAATAGGGCATGCATTTTTACAAAGACCGCATCCTATACAAGCGTCTTCATCAACTACAATTGCACCATCTATTTCTTCTATGGCATCTTCGGGGCATATATTTAAACAAGGAGCCCTATCTGGCGCACAGTGTAAACAGTGAATTGCAACTCCTTCTATAACTCTTATTGCATTTTGAGGGCATTCCCTTTCACATTTTGAGCAGTCTTCGCAGAGTTCCGGTTGTGAAATTAATTCTTTCATGTCATGCCTCCTATTTAAGAGCATCCTTTGCCCTTGAACCGTGTGTTAAAACATTTACAAGTCCTTTATTCTTTTTAGACTTTTTACCAATACCTGATAACTTTTTAATGTGTTCAGCCTGTTTTTCTAGCTTCATTTTCTCGGTATCTACAACGGAAATGGCTCTTTTGGAACATGCTTTAACACATGCTGGAGTATCAAGATCAGGACATTGACTGCATTTTTGTGCTTTTCTTTCATGTATTGAAACTGCCCCAAATGGACATATGAGCATACACAGGGAACATCCTATACATTTTTCAGAGTCAATTGATCCCTCATCAATTGCATCTACAGGGCATATCTTCATACAGGGAGCATCTTCACAATGCTGACAAATAATGGGGTAATAAGCACCTTCGACTTCTCTTACCATGATTCTTGATGTGCCGTGAAGTTTTTCACAGGCTCCTTCACAATCTCCACATCCATCGCAAATCTCTGGTTGAATCAATACTTTCTCCAAGATTGTATCCCCCTATATTTTAAGTTCAGCGCAGACATTATCCACATATTTCTGAATTTTTTCTTTTTCTTCATCAGCAAGATGTTTAAACCGTTTTTGAGCTTCTAAATATTCATTTACAGGTTTTCTTTGAAGCGGTTTGTAGGTTACTTTAAATTCACCATCCACAATCTCATAAAGCAGCCATGAACCAGTATCAACAGCTAATCTTCCAAGTTCTATGGTTTTTGATGGATCGTAACCCCATCCAGTTGTACATGGTTGGTGGAGGTGAATGTAAGCAGGTCCTT
>JAEZKE010000053.1 GCA_023436175.1 Methanobacteriota archaeon | reverse complement strand
CTTCAAGTTCACGCAGTGTCCTTGCTTCTTCTGCCCTTTCACCTATGAAAGAACCAAATGCATTTGACATTGCAAGAGCTATACCCCCACTTAATCCAGTAAGACCTATAGCAAAATTAGAAATTTCAAGCCCCCCGGCACTTGCTACACCACTTGCAGCGAGTGTTACACCCATAACTGCAAGAATTCCGTCTAAAGTACCTAAAGCTACATATCTACTCATTTTAAAATATTCTTCAATTAATTCTCGTATGTTCATTTCTTATTTTTCTCCAATATACGATCTGTTTGAGATGTGTTTTCATAAAATCAGATGTTTATGTTTATATTAATAAGTTATTTTAACTTCATTTATTTTTAAAATTTCTGTTTTAAGTGCAGGAATTTCATTTTTTACAGTTTCCCATATTACATCCAGATCGAATTCTTCATTCTCAAGAACATTCCTGACATTTGCAAGGGTTTCCCACGGAATTTCTGGATATTTATCTTTAAAATCTTGAGGTAAATTCTTAACCGACTCTCCAATGATTTTAATCCTTCTAATCACTGCATCCTGAATAAAATCAGTATTTAAAAAGTCTTCTTTATTTATGTCATTTGTATAATCTTCGATGAGCTCGATAGATTGTAAAATATGGTCGAGAAATATATTTGGAGTCATATGAGTACAACACAAAAAGTTATTTTAGAGTATTAGTAATTTGATCATATTTATGTTTTTTCTATGTGCATTTTTATAACTGTCCAAATCAACACACAATTCGAGAATTAATAAAAAAGAAATAATTAAATGAATAATTCATAATTTAATCTTAACCCCTTCCTAATTCCTTATGGGCCCTAGCTAAATGCCCTGCAGCCAAAGCAGCCATAAGTGAAAGTTCACCGGCAAGAACAGTACCTGCAATGATTTCAGCAAACTTGTGGACCTTTTCATTTCCATAAACTCCCATGATTTCAAGGCACTCACGGGCTGTGCCAATACTTGTACCGCCGCCGACAGTTGCAACTGGAACATCCGGAAGTGTAACTGAGAAATAAAGGTCTCCATTTTCTTCTCTTGATGCAGTAGTTATTCCAAGGCTCCCCTCAACTATGTGGGCTTCGTCCTGTCCTGTTGCTAAAAATATAGCCCCAATCATATTTGCATACTGGGCATTGAACCCCATACTTCCAGAAATTGCAGAACCTATGAGATTTTTAGATGTGTTAACTTCCACAATAGCTTCGGATGTTGATTTAAGCTTTTTCTCAACGATTTCCTTTGGAACGATGACCTCTGCAACCATGCTTTTACCTCTTCCCTCTACAAGGTTTATAGCAGACGGTTTTTTATCCACACAGACATTTCCACTTGATGCAATTACATGGGCATCTGTTTTATGGGATAAAAGGCTTAAAGCGGCTTCAGTTGCTATTGTGACCATATTCATACCCATACTATCTCCTGTTGTAAATACAAATCTTGGGTAAACATATCTGCCGACAACAAGTACAGGATCAATTTTTATAAGTTTCCCATGCCTTGTAGTTACTTCTGCTGCTTTTTTAAGTTCTTTAAAGTTGTTTTCAATCCATGTTTTAATTTCAATCGCGTGAGTTAATGATTTAGCCTTTATAACTGGTGCCCTCGTCATTTTGTCATCAATTATCTTAGTGGTGGCCCCTCCGGCTCCAGTTATAGTAGAACATCCTCGGTTTATAGATGCTATAAGAGCTCCCTCAGATGTTGCAAGGGGTACATAAAATTCTCCTTGGGCATAATCTCCATTAATTTTAAGAGGACCTGCGATTCCAACAGGTATTTGGACCGCACCTATGGGCTGTTCAATGTTCTTTTTAGATGCACTTTCCATATCGATTGAATAATTTGATAAATGTTCAATTTTAGAATTACTTACTTCTTCTATGAATTTTCGCCTGATTTCCACTGCTTGATCAATGTTATCCGCGTATTTTTCAATTTCACGAAGTTTAATTTCCCCCTTCTTAAGTTTATCTATTATTTCTCTTTCATCTATCATAACTATCACCGATATTGCGTTTTTAAAAACTTAAAATTATTTTTCAACTTTAAATTAAGTTATTTGTATTTTATATAAAATAAAATTTAATTAAAATTATAATAAGAACTATTTTAATGCGTCTTTTATAATTTTTACAATTTCAGAAGGTGCTGAAGCTACAGTTACACCTGCTTCTTCAAGTGCAGATATTTTACTTTTTGCAGTTCCGCTTTCTCCTTCAATAATTGCACCGGCATGCCCCATTCTTTTACCTGGAGGTGCAGTAACCCCTGCAATGTAAGCTACAACTGTTTTTGATATATTTTTACTTATATACTCTGCCGCTTTTTCTTCAGCATTCCCTCCAATTTCACCAATCATCACCATTGCATCGGTACCATCGTCATCTTCAAATCTTTGTAGCACATCTGCAAAATCCATCCCGACAACAGGGTCTCCTCCAATACCTAAACATGTACTCTGACCCATGCCTGCATTTGTTATTTGGTTTGCAACTTCATAGGTTAATGTACCGCTCCTTGAGACTATCCCAATATTTCCCTTGTTAAAGATATGTGTCGGCATTATTCCAAGCTTTCCAACACCAGGAGTTATGATTCCTGGAGTATTAGGACCTATTAGAGTAGTATTATGTCTTTTTGCATATTCTACAATTTCCATAGTGTCATGCACAGGGATATGTTCAGTTATTATAGTTACAATATCCAGCTGTGAAATAGCTTCAAATGCTGCATCTTTGGCAAATGGTGCTGGAATAAAAATAATCGATGCGTTAATATCTGGATTTTCTTCTTTTGCTTCTTCTATTGAATTATATACATTTATAGGTCCGCATTTTTGGCCTCCCTTGCCCGGAGAGGTTCCTGCTACGATTTTTGTATTGTAATTAAGCATTTGTTCGCAGTGGAAAGACCCCTGCTTTCCTGTCACTCCCTGTACAATGCATCTGGTGTTTTCATCAAGAATTATCATAAGTTCATGGCTCCCGAGATTCTCATTCTTTCAAAAAGGGGTACTGCCAGATCCATAACATTTCCATTCATAAAAGCGGTGACTGACATTATAATACCCCTTGGTATCACATAAGAAGGTGTTCCTCTTCTAACAAGATGAACATGCTGATTACCAACAGCTGCACCTACCATAGCCCCTGCTACAGTTCCAACACTTTCTATATTTTCTATTGTTGCAACAACTACAGGGTCATCAGTTTGATCTGAAATATATCCTACGCCGGGTATTTTTAGTGTTCCTGTAACTCCTCCACCACCAATATCTGTGACATCATTCATGCCCCTTGCTGCCTTCATAACAGAATCAGCAACTTTACCAACGATTTCTTCACCGCCGTATGTATCAAATGCAACGATTACAGCATCAGGATATCTATCTTCTCTTATTTTTGCTTCTGCATAAGAAATACCTTCTCCTGCTCCTCCAGGAGTTTTTGATATTCCCCCTATATCCCCCAGACTTTCTGCATTTTTCCGCAGTATGTCTATTATTTTAGAATTAACAGATTCTAATTTATCATCCTCAACAAATGCACTTATAACCACATCATCTCCAGTAACATTAGTTAAAGCTGCTTTATAAGCCCCAACATCCAATAATTGAGAAATATCATTTTCTATATTCTGGATAAGGGAACAGCTGCAGGAGACATCATTTATTGAGATATCTGCACCAATAGCAGTTAGTTTCAAGTAATCACCCTTAATTAAATTTAATGTAATTTTGTATATAAGCTATATTTCAATGAACTGCTTTTTATACTTTTATAGGCTATCATTTCTCTTATAGTATTAAATAAACGCCCATGTCTATAATTGTTACAAAAACTTGCCGTGCTTGTGCCTGTAAATTTAAGCAATATCTTCTTGAAAAAGAAGATTTATTTTAGTCATAAATTAGCTTACAAATAAACAGGTTCGTAGAAGTCCCCAAAAATAAAATAATACGTTATTATTCATAATTTAATTCTTGACTTTTAAAAACAGCCATATTTATTTATGATTATTAATAAATGATTTGATAAATTGGAATATTTAGAGAAAGTAAAATTTGTATACATTCTAATTATAAAATAAACTGTTTTTATGCCATCTAGATTAGTAACTTATTTTAAACAAAAATATGAAAAATAGAGGAAAACTACTTAAAGTAGAGTAAGATTAATATGATATCTGTAAATTCATAAGAATATATAAAACGAATAGGTAGTACCAATGTTTCAAAAACCAATGATTTGTGCCCCCATAATTGAAAAAAATTCTGAATTTGCCCTGCAATCTGCAGAAAAAGCTATTGATTTAGGTGCAGATATAGTGGAACTTAGAATAGATACACTTGAGGACCCGGATCCTGATGAAATTCAGCAGCTTATCAAAGATATAGACTACCCAACTATTGCTACAAACAGAACAAAAAGTGAAGGCGGATTTTTTAATGGATCTGAAGAGGAACGGACTTCCATACTAATAAAAGCCGCTGAATATGCAGATATAATAGATATAGAACTACAAACAAATGAAGAACTGCGGGAAGAAGTTATAAAAGCCGCAAAATATACCATAATATCTTATCATGATTTCCAGAAGACTCCTTCATTTGAGGAACTTTTAGATGTAGTTAAAAAAGAAAAAGAGATTGGAAATATAGCAAAATTTGCTGTAATGCCCAACAAATACAAAGATACCCTAACTGTTCTTAACGTGCTCTGCGAGGTTCAAAATACTATAGGAATTGCTATGGGCGATCTTGGCAAATATACACGAATAGTAGCGCCTATATTCGGGTCTCCAATTATATTTGCATCGATTGACAAAGAATCAGCGCCAGGACAGCTTGATATTAATACTACAAAGGATATTTTAAGGAAATTGATGGTGATAGATTGAAATTAAGGTCATGGTTAGTTATAGGGATAATTATATTGGGAGTTATGGCCACTTCGGCATGTATTGCTCCTTCAAACAATATAGGAATAACTATTGATACAAATGGTACAAATGTAACTGTTAAATCATCATCATTTTTAAGTAATCCACCATCACAGATGATGTCTGAGATGCAGCAAAAAGCTTTAACTGATATAGAAAGCCCTACCAGTACGGTTACGAGTATAAAAAGTGACATGCAGACCATTGCTAAAAATTACAATTATACTGTGGATGTTACCATAACTTCTCAATTTGGAACCGATCAGCTACCAATGCCTGCCCAAGTAAGCGGAACTTCCATGATCCCAACTTTACAGGATGGACAGGAAATAATTGTTCTTAAAACAAAAGATTACAAAGTTGGAGATATTGTAGTAGCTACACATCCAACCTATGGTATGATAGTAAAAAGATTGAGCAAAATCGATGGTAATAGAGTGTATTTAACGAGTGACAACAAAAATATAGAAGTTTCTACAGTAAAACTGAGTAATGGTGCAGTTGAGACTATTACAAAAACTCCATTGAATACATGGCTCCCACGAGATAATATAATTGGAGTCGTTAAAGTCTATTAAATGGATTAAAAGATATTATATCCTTTTTAATTTTTATCTGATTGTTTTCAATTTTATAAATAAAATTAAACTAATTTTATGAGGTTAATTAAATGAATGGACAAAATAGAAAAGATATATCTCCCGGAACTGAGGTTTACATAGTTTTAAAAAAAGACCAACGCTCAGGGAAAAAAACCAGAGGTATAGTTAAAGATATACTCACGAATTCCACATTTCATCCCCACGGAATAAAGGTGAGACTGCAGGACGGTCAGGTCGGAAGAGTACAGGAAATTATCAAATAATAACAAAATCAGGATTATTCTTTAAATCCATTTAATAACTCATTTATATCTCCTACAAACTCCAAACCTGCATTTCTACCCGTTCCAGAGAATATAAGATCTTTTTTGCCATCTTTTTTTATGTAAAAATTAACATTAATCTTAGAATTTAAAGATTCATTTACTCGGGATGTCATTTCTCCAAATGAGGGTGCTGGAAGATCAACTCCTTCCGTTCTTTTGGCGTTTATTTCCAATATACCTTCTTTATTTTCTAATTTAACTTCAATTATATCATCATTAACCATCAGTTTACAAACTTTAGTCCTGTTATATTTTGTAAACCTGTGAATCTTACCATTATATAACAAACCAAATATATACCCTGTAAAATAGTTGTTAAGCCATGGAATTTTGGCTATAGAACCAAATAAAGATATCCCATATTCATTAAAATGGTTCGTTTGCATCCAGATCCATGAGGAAGGCATAGATGTTCCCCAATCTTTTTCAATGTACCCCTTACCTTCATTAAAAGATATTTTATCCATATTTATATTTACATATCCATAAATACGGTGATTAAAACTTAAAACACCATGATAACATTCCATTTTAGGCACAAATGCATACCAACCCATAACACCAGGAGACAATAGTTTGATAGGCCACGGAATTATATTATTAAAGTTAAGGTCTGCTTTGATTTTATTTTCACCAATATCTATATCTAAATGGATATTTTTAAGGCTGAAGACATTTTTATGGATTTTAATTTGAAACTTGGATTTATCTGCCCAGAATTCACTTTTTTTATAATTAAAATAGTACATTTTGTGGTTTTTTGCATCTAAAAGCATTATAAAAGCATGAGACTTTTTAGAATCCCGTGAAAGAGAAATTCCAGGTATTATTGAATATGCTGTTTTTTCTTCTTTATTCACTAACTTGAAATACCATCCCTCAAAATAGTCTTCTTTTTTACCTCTTCCCTGGAATATCTCAGGTTTCCATATATTAGCCATTATATTTCCCACATAAAAGTAAAAAAAATATTATCAGCTTAATTCAGCCAATCTTTTAATTCGTTTTACCATGTTTGGATGTGTTGAAAATATTTCCATTATTTTATCCGCTGTTTTTACCCTTGTTTTTGTGTATTTAATCTGTGCAAGTTCACTTTCACTTATGGTACCATCTTTGTCCAAGTCCATTGATCTAAGGTCATCTATCTCATTTCTTGCATCAGAAATATCATTTGCAAAAAATGCTTTTAAACCTTCTACCTGTTTTAATTCATCTTTACTGACTCTTGCAGATCCGTAAACCAACTTATAAAGAGCACTTGCAAGGTAATTTGGCTGATTTCCCAATTCAACACTTCCTTCATCAGCATAGTACTCCCGAACACGAGATACAAAGAGCACTATAAGATTACCAACAAAATAAGCAGCTAATGCCCCTATACCAATTAATGCAGTTCCACTGTCTCGATCGCCATCTGAAAAAAGAGTGCTTATAAAAATCCAGTAACAGATAAGAGGCACGACACTTAACAAAGTCATAACTACCATATCCCTATGGCGTATGTGGGACATCTCATGACCTAAAACAGCTTTCAATTCATTCTCATCTAACAGGTTGAGAATTCCTCTTGTTACGCATACATGACCGTCTCTCTTACTTTTTCCATATGCAAATGCATTTGGTATATTGGTTTCAGAAATTCCAACTTTTGGCTTCTTGATACCTGATTTAACTGCCAAATCTTCCACCATTTGATGAAGTCGTGGCGCTTCTGCTTCAGATACATACCTTACACCCATAGTGGCCTCTACCATTTTTGGACCAATCAAGTATTGAATAAAAGCCCAAATTAATACAAATATTCCAAAGGTTAATGGCCTCCCATACCCTAAATAAGATCCAATTAAAGCTACTATCACATAAAGCAATCCAAAAAGCAGCACTGTTGCAAGAAATAATCTGAGATTCAATTTCCATGTACTTGGGATTTTCATTTTAAACACCAGATGTTTAATCTTAATAATAATTAATTTAAATTTAATCACTGCCACTTATAAATAATTTGTGTAACGCTCATGTCCATGATCATGTGTAAAAATATTATTGTGTGTTAAATTGTAGTATTGAAAAAACTTTGTTTTTTCAATCGGGAAAATAGAAAATTTTTCATATTGATTAATCAAATTGAACATGTTTAAAAAAAATCCTGATGTATTAATCATAATTTACATATAATTTAAGAGTAACATTTGCACAGTATTCCAGACATGAGCGTTTGTGTAATTAAATAGTCTCCCAATTCCAAGAATTTAAACGATTCAATGATCTAAAATGAAAAAATCTAGATAAAAATTTGTAATTTTTAAGATCCTTGTTAATTAATAATTCTATATCTTTAAAAAATGAATTCTTTCAGTGATCTAAGATCTTAAAACAATGATTAAAGCAATTACAAAATAAATAATTACCCCCGTAGCAATAGAAATCCAGAAACCATGTTTTGGAAGCAGATAAAGAATACAAATTAAATATAAAATCCACACCGGAGTAAGAATAAGCAATCCCATTATATACGAAGACACTGCATTTAAACCGGCGGCCGAATATACTGTAAATAAAGTAAAAGCTGTTACAAATGGAAACATTGCAAAAAACGCTGCAAGTAAACCCTGTTTTTCGCTTCCAAAGTAAGTTGCAATGGCTACGATAAATCCGCCCAAAATAAAATAGACTAAATATTTTGCAATTTCTCCAATCATAAACTGACCTTAAAGTTCTATTTATTAATTTTATATGATTGAAGTATTAATTAAAACTAACCATATATTATTCATCTATTTAGAAGAATATTGTATCTAATTTGATTATATCATTAAATCAATCCTTAAAAAAGAATAAATTTAGATTAACTTTTTTTCCTGTACTCGTATAAGATATAAATTATTCCTGCTATAACTCCTATTACAACAATTATGTCTAATATATGGAAATAACTCTTAATTGTATCCCACTTCGGGCCAAGCATAACCCCTATATAACCAAGTGCAAAAGCCCATGGTAACGAACCAGCTAAAGTGTAAATTGAAAACTTTTTAAGGTCCATCTCGGCTATTCCTGCAGGTAATGATATAAAAGTGCGTATACCTGGTAAAAATCTGCTTATAAAAACTGCCTCAGGACCATACCTTTCAAACCAGCGATCTGCTCTGTCAAGCCCTTTGTGGCTTATGAGAATATACTTACCATATTTCTCCAGTAAAGGTCTTCCACCTTTTAAACCTATGAAATATGCCATTATAGATCCAGTTAAATTACCCAGGGCACCTGCAATAGTTATTCCCCAAAGGGTCATGTTGCCTTTAAATACTTCAAACCCTGCAAAGGGCATTATAATTTCACTTGGAATAGGAATACATATACTTTCAAGGGTCATTGCTGCAAATACGCCCCAATATCCAGAATAATGTATAAGATCAATGGTTGTCTGACTGACAAATTCGACTATACCCATCATAGGTTTAAAAAGTTGGTTGATTTGACATATAAAACTACTTGCATCTTTTTAAAAGACAAATAATATTATATTAAATAGATTACTATTATCTATAAAAACATTCTAAATCTTATTTTAATACAATATAAAAATCATAGGTGTAAAAATGAAACTTATTAAACTCAATATTGAAACTTTTCTTATATTCCTAAGAGGATTGTTCATGGGGTCGGCTGACATAATCCCTGGTGTTTCAGGGGGAACAATTGCATTAATTACAGGTATCTATGAAAGATTGATACATGCAATAAGCCGTATTGATTTTAAATTTATATTATATCTCTTTAAAGGAGATTTTAAAAGATTTAAGCAAAGTGCAGTTCAAGAAATAGATTTTGCATTATTTATTCCACTACTTTTAGGTATTGGTATAGCAGTTCTTACCATGTCCAAGGTCATATCATTCCTTTTGGTCACTTATCCTGCAGCTACATTTGCATTTTTCTTTGGTTTAATACTCGCATCTGCAATTTTTGTTTATAAACATGTAGATGAGCTTAATTTAAAAAACATAGTCTTTTTAATTATTGGTTTTGTTTTTGCAATAATTTTTGTGGGATTAAATCCAATCCAGGCCAATCATTCCCTGCCTATCATTTTTATCTCAGGGGCCATAGCCATATGTGCAATGATACTACCTGGAATTTCTGGAGCATTCATGCTTCTCCTCTTAAACCAGTATGAATACATGATAAATGTCTTAAATCACATGCAGTTCGTTGAAATAATCACTTTTTGTCTTGGGGCTCTAATCGGAATTCTCTCCTTTTCAAGGTTTTTGAATTATCTGTTAAACCACCACAAGTCAGTTACCATGGCATTCCTGGTTGGTTTAATGATCGGTACCCTCAGACTTCCTTATGAAAAAATAGCATTTAGTACTGAGTCTCCTATTGTTATTGTGGTGGTTGCAGTTATTGGATTTATTTTAGTATTCCTATTAGAAAGACAATTTGAACATAAACCATTAACTGGTGCCAGCAAAAATAAATAGGTTTTGAATAAATTTTTAGGGGTTAAATTCCCCATCATATTCTTATAAACCAGACATACATCAAAGCATTGCAATAAAAATTTATCAAATCACTCAAATTTTTTAAATTCCCTCGGATTGAATCCATATTTTAAAAGGGTGTTGCTGTCTTTACTATCAAGATTTTTCTCTTTAACTGGAGGTATCGGGCTTCCTTCTTTTGCAAATACTACACCACTCTTTTTATTTGCAGCTAAAAACTTGCCTGCATTTCCATTTACAATTACAAACCCTTTAATCATATCTATGGCTGTAAAATCATCGCAGTTGCCATTTATAATTACAGTCCCACCATTTAAGAGAGCCCCTGTGTTTTTTCCAGTACTTCCATTAATTCTTACAGTACCGTTTCGCATCAATATTCCTGTGCTCAAATCGACATTTCCATTTACAACTATTTCTTTATCTTCATCTAATCTTGAGCCTACAGTATCCCTAACCATTCCATCATCTATTATAAGCCTGTTACCCTCCATCTGGTTTCCTTCAAGCTTATCTCCTTCCAGACCATTCATCATGATATCTGTAATGGATTTAAATTTTTTATATCCTTTCATGTCCGATTTAACTTTAATCAGATTACCAATTGGTTCCTTTACATTCCCTTTTATGTAGATACTGCCTTTAACCATGCTTATTCCCATTCGAGTATCAACATCGCCTTCTACTATTATATCGCCGACATCTATTTCTTTACCAGTTCCTCCAAAGAATTTAAGATCTGTACCCATACTAGAACCAAGCCTATGGCCGGCATTCCCACTTATTTTGACATCACCGCCGGTTTTAAGATGCTCAACCAGATCTTTAAAAGTAATACCAGTATCTGCAATTTCCCACTCCGGAGACAGTTTTTCGCCATTATGCTGCCAGTAAAAGTTGTATGTAAAATCACAAAGACAATCAACTGGTTCTGAAATATCTATTTCCAGAATGTCCCTTTCTTTCTCCTTTGATTTCCTACCAAAAAGATTCATGATATTCCCCAAAATAATTTCTCTTTGTGTATTTAAAAAAGTTTTTGTTTAAATCTCCAAAAAATGCTTCAAAATATTCCTAAAAAATATAACTACAAAATTTAATATAACTTAAAATTGATACAACTCTTTTAAAAGGAGAAAACGATGACAAGAGAACTGGTGAAATTTCTACAAACAATCGGTGTTGATACCCGATTTGTCAGCATCATGGAAGACAAAGTATACATAAACAATTTAAAGTTTTCAAGATTTTCAAGGAAGAAAGAAGAGCTATTTAAAAAGAGTTTTACTGAAGTGGATGTAATCAGATCCAAAATATTCCAGAAAATCTGTATGAGGGCTTCAAGGAATCTTGCACATTGTATCCATCCTAAAGAAAGAATATTTTTAATTAAAAATGATGATCCACGTAATTTTGCCCTTCATATAATTTTAGAGCCGTATCAAAGGAAATATGGTATTGAACTTATTTTTGGCGAAAGTATGGATGAAACAGAAAATTTAGATATTGATTCAGTGGCAATGCCACTTACTTTAGATGATGAAGCTCAAAATATCCTGCAATTAATGTTAAATGGTGAAAAAATAGGATTATTAAGTTCCAATGAAAGTTATAATGATATAAAACTGGTTTATCCTTTAATAAATGTGCCAAATTCGTGGATATATTCCTGGACTCAAAATACAACAGATAATGAGTTGAATCAAGATGAATCTGCCGAAGATTTATTGAAATTTTTAGAAAGTTTAGTTCCAGATGTCAGAGAAAACCTTTTAAAATCTGCTTTATTTATATCCCGCGGATGTTAAATGATTTGAAAGTTATTCTCCTAAAACCGTGTCGATTTCACTTAACATTACTAAAAGTTTGTATCCTTTTTCAGTAAGCATATAATCTCCTCTCTCATGGCGCTGGAGGATCATATCATTATCAAGCAGTTTTTGAAGATGGAAAAGTAAATTGCCTCCCCTGAGTCCGGTAAGTTCAGAGAGTGATGAAAACGTTTTTGTTTCATTTGACATTGATTTTAAAATTTGAAGCCTCTGCTTATTAGATAATGGTTCAAGAACATCTTTAACTATGGACTCTTCGCAAATTGAAGATATACACTGTTTTTTATCATTGTTGGAACTGTAAATCCGAAGTGAACGCATCAGATTTACCTGTTTTTCAAAAAGATCATCCACTTCTAAAAAACATGTATCACATTTTGCGTAAGATGCTCCTTCTTTCATCTTACTTAATTTAGCTTCATTTTGAGTTATAGCATCTTCATGTACATTGTCATCTGCAATAAGGCCGGTATTATCATGTAATAATTCGGTAAATATTTGTTTACATTTATCCCGCATGTCGCACTTATTTACCATACCTTTTTCAAGACCTTTTTCAATATCATGGGTTACATATCCCATAATCGCGTTTAAAACGTCTTTTTTAGAGCTTGCAAGGACTAGATCAAGATACTGTTGATTAGTGTTTTCCATGAGATTTTTAATATCTTTATGCATGGTTGCCAGCTTTGCCTTTATCTCGGTCATTTCCCTGTTGTAAAGTTCAGCCTCATTTAACATTGAAATAAATTATATGGCTCACCATAATAAAGGTTTCTATCAAGACTCCCAAAGTTAGTTTAATGTATTAAAATGTAGTTAGTATATTCCGGTAACGATTAAGTATATACCGATAATACAGCAATAAAGAATCAATGAATAAATTTAAAGGTTGAAGGAAATGCATAGCATTTCCTGAACACCAAAAAATTGAAACTTGCAAAACTTAAGTTTTGCGTCCCAAAAAAATCAAAGATTTTTTTGAGGAATTTTTTGAAGGTGATTTAAATGGTAATGACAGAAGAAATGATGGACGCTATTGAAAAAGACAATGTGGTTTTCTTTGCAACTTCAACTGCAGATGGAACCCCTAATGTTGTCCCAATTGGATTTGCAAGGCCAATCGACAATAAAACAATAATGATTGTGGACAATTACATGAATAAAACCCATAAAAACCTTGAAAATAATCCAAAAGCAAGTTTAGTACTAAGAGATGCTTCAAAATGCCCATACCAGTTTAAAGGCACTGTTGAAATAATCGAATCTGGTAAATACTTCGATGAGGCAGTTGACTGGGCAAAAAGTGTTATGAGCCAGCTCGCACCCAAAGCAGCAATCCTGCTAAAAGTAGAAGAAATTTACTCAGTCCAACCCGGCCCAGAAGCAGGCCAAAAAGTAGATTGAATTTATTTTTGTAAATATTTTTTTCAAATTTTATTTTTATTTTTAAAATTCTGTGCATGCTCAATTTTCAGATGCTCTATATCATAAGGTACGGTAAAATAAAACGTCGCTCCCTTTTGGGGTTCTGATTCTACCCATATATGCCCCCCATGACGTTCAATAATTCTTTTAGAGACTGCAAGACCAATGCCATTACCCTGATACTTATCTAAAGTGTGTAATTTCTGGAATATTACAAAAATTTGTTCTGCATACTGCGGCTCCAATCCAATTCCATTATCTGAGACTGAAAAGATATATTCTCCATTTTTTTTATCAAGAGATGCTGAAACATGGATTTCAGGAGGTTCATTATCTTTTTTAAACTTGATTGCATTTTCAATCAGATTTTCAAAAAGCAGGATAATTTGTGCTTTATCTGCAGTTATAGTTGGGAGGGGATCATGAGTTATTTTTGCATTACTACATTCTATACTTAACTTTAAATTCAAAATAGCCTCATTTAATGCATCTTCAAGGTTAACTAATTTAAATTTGCCCCCTTTTGTTATAATACGTGAATATTCAAGTAGATCCTGAATTATTTGCTGCATTCGGACAGCACCGTTTACTGCATAATTGATAAACTCATCTGCATCAGCATCTAATTTATCCTTGTAGCGGTGCTCAATTAACTGAGTATAACTTGCAACTGTTCGCAGAGGCTCTTGAAGATCATGATATGCACAATGGATAAATTGCTCTAATTCTTCGTTGGAACTTTTTAAATTCTCAACAAGTTTTTTTAATCTCTTCTCTGTTTGTTTACGTTCTTTGATATCCCGAGAAATTGCTAGGATAACTTCATTTCCTTTGAGTTTAAAAATATGAGTACTAACTTCAACAGGGATTATAGAGCCCCATTTAGTCATATGGACTATTTCAAAGGTTATATGTTTGTTTTCTTTTAAATCACTTGCATTTTTAGCTATTTGAGACCGGTACTCCAAAGGGATTATTTCTGTAATTTTCATTTTCAGCATTTCTTTCCTGCTGTATCCTAATCTTTCAGTTGCAACATCATTTACTTCTAAAAACCGTCCAGGCTGGCCTTTTTCTTCCAATTCAACTAATGTGATCATATCATTAGCTTTATTAAATATTTCACGGAATTTTTCTTCGCTTTCTTTAAGGGCAACTTCAGTACGTTTGCAAATAGTAATGTTGTTTGCAGTAATTATAGCTCCAGTTACTCTATTATTTTTATCAAGTAGGGGCTTTCCAGTGCCTTTCCACCATGTAATTTCCCCATTTTTTGTAAAAATTCGGCATTTATAATTAGCTTGATGGCCTGAAAGAACCTTTTGCCTGAAATTGAGCATATTAAAAAAATCATCAGGATGCATTATTTTATTGAATATCTTAAAAGACTTTAATTCATTTGGAGTGTATCCTAATACCTTATAAAATTTGTCTACCTGATATTTGTCAGATTTAATGCTTAAAAAATTAAGTGATAAATTTCCATATGGATCGATAGATATCTTAAATATATAATCAGAAACTAACTCTGCAACACTTTGATAAAGTTTATTGGACCTTTCAAGTCCAATGACTTTATTTTCTGTACTCTCTAATCTTTCTATAATTTCCTTTTTATCCAAATAGTTATATTTATTATTGAATGCACTACCCCCAATAATAAATATATCTATTATAGTATTAATACTATTCTAATTTAGCATATATGGCTATTAGATTAAATCATTTGAAACTAAACAATGAAACCTGTTTTTCTTTACTTTCACCAGTATTTTCTTCCTTTTTAGATTCTTTATCAGACTTAGAAGATGATTTTTTAGATGATTTCTTGTTCTTTTTTGAATCACTGCTTGAGCTGGATTTTTTAACCTTTTTTTGTGTTTTTGAAGTTTCAATACCTTCTTTAGTTTCCTTAGATTTAATATCTCCAGGAATAGTTTTTGATTTTAAAGTTTTAGTGCTGTCCTTTTTTGATTTAAGTTTTTTAGGAGGCTTCACCTTTCTTGATCTAAAAAGTTTTACTTCATCATCCTCAAGCCCAAAGTAAGTCATCATATTGTAAGCTATATCGTTATCCTGAAACATGATTTCAAAATAAGGGAACTGTGAAATTGCAACTTTTTTAGAGGTATGAAGTTTTTCTCCAATTTTCTCAGCAACTCTATTCTGTAAATCTCTTTTACTTCTATTTTTAGAAAGTATTGTATAAACAGATGAATTGGTATACCTTGCAAATTTTTTATATGTCTCATCCTTAGAAAGTGCCACACCTACACTCATTAACTCATATGCATACTTCCAGTAAGTATAAGCACGTGTTGAAAAAGCCCTTCCAAGATAAATATCCGCTTGAGAAATCATTTCATACGCTTTTTCTATCTCATCTTTCTTTTCATATTCACGAGGAATATTTTCTGTAACCATCTCAAGTAAAAGTGAAGGATCTGCTTCAACCTGCCGCATGGCTCCTTTTATATTAGCTGGAGTTTTACTTTTCAGGATAGTTCTTACAGCATCAAAGATATTGGACCTTTCATCCTTTTGAGATACAAGTTCAAGGTCTTCTGATGTGATTTTTTCTTCACCTTTGGCCATTATCTCAAGATCAGTTATAGCTGACCTTAAATCTCCATTGGATCTCTTTGCAAGGGTCCTTAAAACATGTTCTTCAAATTCCACTCCTTCTTTTACACATACCTTCTTTAAAAGTGAAACTATTGAGTTTGTATGGACCTTCCTCAGGTTTATTACCTGACATTTACTTTTAAAGCTTTTAATTCTATTACTGTAAGGATCGTTAGCCATCATTACAACTGGCTGAATTGCGTCCTTTATTATTTTGTTAATTGCCCTTGATCCACCCCGATCATCGTTACCATGGAGCCCA
Source organism: Methanobacteriota archaeon (assembly GCA_023436175.1). Lineage (GTDB taxonomy): Archaea > Methanobacteriota > Methanobacteria > Methanobacteriales > Methanobacteriaceae > Methanobacterium_D. The sequence goes on along the minus strand of JAEZKE010000053.1, from coordinate 8,849 downwards.
TCAACTTCATCAAGAATTATCAACTTCAATCGGCTGCCAAATAAGGTCATTGAAGATGATGCTTCACCTACAACATTCATGATAGCATCATAGGATCTTTTATCACTGGCATTTAATTCAACTGAATCAGAAAATTCATTTGCAATTAAATGGGCAAATGTGGTTTTACCCGTGCCCGGTGGGCCTATAAGAAAGAGGCATTTTTGAGGATTACCGTTTTTCCATTCCTCTGTCCATTCAAGGATTTCTTTTTTCGCTTTTATATTCCCAAGAACTTCATCAAAGTTCTTTGGCCTATATTTTTCTGTCCACAACATCTTCTGCCTTTCCTTTAAATTACCGTTTTTTTTTATCAATGTTCTATTTAAAGAACTTCATCAAAGTTTTTGGTTGGTTTAATCTGAATAATCTACTTTCCTTTTAATAGAAATTTTGTAAGAAGCGCTTCAAGCTGAATTCTTGGATTAGATCCTTCCCTTATCCTGTAATCATATTCACCCATGCTCTGGATTAAATCCATGTATACATCCTCTTCAATCATGTTTTCCATTGACATCCGTGAAACTTCCTGATAAATTTGAGTTATCATGTCTTCTCCACTTGTACCCTGAACAACCATTACTTCTCTTAAAAGGTCCCTTGCACTTAAAAAGTCCCCTTTTAAAGCTTTATTTACTATTTTTCGCACATCTTGAGGTTTTGCTTTGGATACAATTTCATGGATGCTGTCATCTGTAATTTCATCAGTTGTGGATGCTGATGCTTGAAGTATATTTACTGCCTTCCTTAGGTCTCCCTCTGCAAAATAAACGATGCTTTCAATAGCACCCCTTGTAATATTAAGATTTTCGGCCTCGGCTATTTTTTCGAGCCTTCCTATTATTTGAGTTCCTTTTACAGGGGCGAATCTAAATATTGCACATCTTGACTGTATTGGATCTATTATTTTTGAAGAGTAATTACATGAAAGTATAAATGATGCTGTCTTTGTGTACATCTCCATTTCACGTCTTAGAGCATGCTGAGCATCTTTAGTCATATTATCTACTTCATCAAGGAATACTATCCTAAATGGAGCCCCAACTGCCTTTAGCCGACAGAAATTCTTAATATTGGTCCTTACTGTATCTATTCCCCTTGCATCAGATGCATTGAGTTCTAAGAAATTCTGTCTCCAGTATTCTCCTAAAATAGATTTTGCAAGTGCAATTGAGGTTGTTGTTTTTCCAACCCCTGCAGGTCCTGTAAACATTAAATTAGGCATGCTATGTTCATTAACATATCTTTTAAGTCTTTGAACTATATGATCTTGACCTACAACTTCATCTAAAGTACTTGGTCTGTATTTTTCAACCCATGGTCCGTTCATTTAATCACCGTTTGCTTTTATGATCTCTATTCGCATTATTTTCCATTTATTAATCTATGTAAAAATGAATTGGAAATACTTTGTATTCATGTTAAAATAGAAACAAGGTCTATAATTGACTTTGTAAATATTAGGTATAAAATTTACTGTTTATTAAAAATGAGAAAAAATTCCTTAAATATGCCTTTAATACAATATTATCTGTTTAATAACTTATTTTCCACCATTATTTAAGGATACCAATCGCTATTTATAGTACATGTTTTAACAAGAGTTTTATATTTCATTGAATATATCATAATTTATGTTATATAAATATTACATCAAGATGGGAATTGCCGCAATTATATTGGGAGTAATTATAATCTCAGGTTGTACACAGAACCCTCAGCAAAGCCCTCAAAATACAACAAATCCCCAAAACAATTCTTACAACACAGTAGAGATCCAAAACTTCACATTTACTCCAAATACTCTCACGGTTAAAGCAGGGACAAATGTCACATGGGTAAATCAGGATTCTGCTGTTCACGATGTAACAAGTGATTCAGGAGCATTTGAAAGCCCAGATTTAAATAAAGACAATAAATATACTTATAATTTTACTAAAGCTGGTGAATACACCTATCACTGCGACGAACATCCCTCTATGACAGGCAAGATAATTGTCCAATGAACAGTGATCTTTAGAACACCTAAATTCTTTTTTTGGAATGGAATTAGTTAATCATGACTATTCCTAAATTTTTAGTAATTTATTCATAAATATTTTGAACAATTTCAAATAAATAATAATCTATGAAACCTGAGTATCAAAACATTAATTTTTATACTGGTCTTAGCAGTGGTATCATTTTCAGGATGCATACAAAATTCACAAAATCAAACCTCAGGACAAAATTCAACCAACGCAAATCACATCCTAAATTCCGTAACTAATTCAAAGTATACAGTTACAATCCAAAATTTCACGTTTACCCCACGTGTCCTCATGGTTCCAACTGGAACAACTGTTACATGGGTAAATGAACAGCAATCCACTGCCCATAACGTTTACATCTATAATAGAACGTTTCAAAGCAAAAATTTGAATACAGGGGATAATTACAGCTTTAAATTCACTAACTCTGGAACATACAGGTATCATTGTACAATACACCCAAATATGACCGGCACAATCATAGTTCAGTAATGATTTAAATCATAATTCAGATAAAAAGTCTAAAGATCCATTTGTACACAATAAAATCCATCTATTTAATTAGAATCCAAGAAGTATCTTTAATCCTATTCCAATTAATATTAATCCACCAAAGACCTCAATTTTGTGTTCAAATAAGTGTCCAATGCTTTTTCCTATATAAAATCCAATGAATGACAGAATAAATGTAACAGCGCCAATTATTAAAATGGGTTCTACTATTGGAGTTTTAAGGAATGCAAATGTAACTCCTACTAAAAATGCATCGATACTTGTTGCAATTGCAAGAAAAAATATTTCTTTTAACGAAAAACTATCGTTTTTATCATCATTATCAAAAATACCCTCATAAATCATTTTAATTCCTATAATAGACAATAAAATGAATGCTATCCATGGGGCTGCAAATGAAACAAATGACTCAAGTTGTATACCTGAAATCCATCCCCCAACAGGCATTAGTGCTTGAAATACGCCGAAAAATAGCGCAATAACCAAAGCATGTTTTATATTGGACTTCATTACAAGTCCTTTTGTTATAGAAACACTGAATGCATCCATTGCAAGTCCTATTGCTATAAGAAAAATTGAAATAATATCCATAGATTTAAACTATTTTCTGTATTTATATAAATAGTTATGAAAAACCACTAATTTTGTTACACCTGTTTAACAGACGCTTATTTTTAGTTATCTTATTATGCTATTCTAAACAAATATTATACCATGAAATCAAAATATATTGGAATTGGAATAGTAACACTGTTGATTGGAATAGTTGCGTTATCTGGATGCACACAAAGCCAGCAGAATATCCCACCAAATACGGTGATAATCCAAAATTTTGCATTTAGCCCAAATAACCTCACTGTTAAAACAGGAACAACAGTTACATGGATAAATAATGATTCCACAACACATACTGTAACAAGTGACAATGGAGCTTTCCAAAGCAGTGATAATCTAAATCAAGGGGGCAAATATACGTTTACATTTACTAAAACAGGTACTTATCCTTACCATTGTTCAATACATCCCGAAATGAAAGGTACAATAATAGTTCAATAAAATGTAAATAAATTCCAAAGAGCTGATAATATGTTGAGTAATATAACATATTTCCCAATTTTCGGAAAACCATTAATTCTTTATCTGGGAATTACTACTTTCTCTCTATTTATCATTACAGCATCAATTGGTCTAATGATCTTTAGAGGAGTGAGAATACCTTTTAAATTTCACCCGCTGGTGGCAGCTACTGCATTGACTTTCGCAATAGTTCATGGGATTTTAGCAATTGCAACAGGAAGAGTCCCCATAATCATTTTGGGGATTACTACAATATTGTTATTCTTTATCACGGGTTTAATAGGCTTCATGATTTTTAGAGGTAAACAAATACCATTTAAATACCATCCAACAATGGCAGGTGCTGCTATAACTTTAGGAATAATTCATGGAACCCTTGGAATATCTATTTATTTAGTTTAAACTTGTTAAAAATGAACTAAAATTTTAGTAATGCATTATAATTCATTATTAAATTTTTTAACTTGATGCTAATTTATAAAATGTAAAAATTAGTTAAATACCCTGATAACTATCTAAATAAGTTAATCAGCTCTGGATGAATTTTATCTTTAATTCCAAGCTCATTCATAGCTTTTCCATAGGAATTATTAATGGTCTTAAATTCATTGCGGACTATTCCTCTAAAAGCACCATATCCCATTACTTTGCCATAGTTTTCAGTTATAATAGTAATTATCTTACTAAAATCAATTATAAGTGTATTTTCTCTTTCATTTAAAGGAATATTTTCAGCATTTTCTCTTATTTTATCAAAATCAACTACTGAATTACTTTTTACATCAACACCATCTAAAAGAGTTTTACAATCGTTTAAAGGTAAAAATCGTCTTATAAGTCCTCTTGCAGGTGATACTCCCATAATTTTACTTGCACCAATTGACATTGCTAAAAATACAGATTCATATATATCTAAAATTAAATCAGATTTTTCTTTATCCCCCTCAGGTATTTCAACATTTTCAGGTAGTTCTGGAAATGAAATTGGTGGTTTTATAACTGGAATACTGCTTTCTGGTTCTTCAATTTCTTCAGGGATTTCAACTTCAACTTCCTGAGAAACATCTACTCCAGATTCTTTACTAATTTTTATACTTTCAGATCCGATAGATTCATTTGCTGCTTCTTTTATTTCAAATTCTAACAATTTTGCAAGTTCTTCTTTCGCATCTTTAGCATTCAATGCCTTAAATTCTTCAGATTCAAGTATTTCATTTAATTTTTCAGTTCCTACAACATTAGCAAATGCTTCTTTTAAGTCTTCAGTTCCAATAAGTTTATGGACTGTTTCAGCATTTAACTCTCCAGTTTTTGTAATTTCAGTTCCTAATTTTTCAGAGGATATCACGGTTTCAATTTCAGCATTTTCTGGTTTTGCACTATCAGAGATATCTGGAATCTCTGTTTCCTCAGATGTAACTGAAAATTTCTCTTGAGAATCTGCGGTTACTTCCTCTTCAACAGGGGCTGACCAAACTATATCCTTTGTAAGTTTTATTATTTCCATTGCTGCCCTTTTAGCTGAAACCATTATAAGTCCCACATTTGCGGATATTTCCATGAGCACAATGAAATATGTATTTTCTAAATGTAAAAAAAGAGCCTTTCCACCATTGGATTCAACTAATACCCTTTGAATTTCTCCACCATTAGCTGAATTCAGTAATCTTTTTGATGAACTCATAATTACATAAGCCATCGGGCCAAAAAGAGAAGTATCTGTCCCTCGTGACATAGTATGGCAGAGCACATTTCCATTACTATCAGCAATTAAACTACCTTCTGTGCCCTCAACTTTATTTAGATTACTTAAAATTTTCATTAATTGGTTTTCTACATTAGAATCCATATAATCACGTTGATTCATTTAAGATATCCCAAATAACCATATAATAACTTATTTAAGACAGATTGATTCCCTTTGATGTTTAAAAATATTCCAGCATGATCTAGTTTATGTTTATAGTTCTTAAATTTTATCTTAAACATAACTATGGTTTAATGAATATATTTAAAATAATTGAATTTAAAAAAAATAAAAAATTATGTAACTATTCAGTTACAAGATATGTCTTTTCAGGAGAGCGCCTTCGCTGTTGTGTATATCTATTAAAAGTGGTGAGTCACCACCAATTGTATGGGTTGCACATGAAAGACATGGATCATATGCCCTTACAATCATCTCAAGCTGATTTTTAATACCTTCTGAGACTTCTTCGCCTTTTATCAGAGCTTTAGCGGTTTCCCTCACTCCCATATCTATAGACAGGTTGTTTTGACCAGTTGCAACTATAAGATTTGCACGTGTTACTATTCCAGCCGCATCTGTTTCATAATCATGGATAAGAGATCCCCTTGGAGCTTCTATTATTCCTACACCTCTTTTAGTTCCGCCCGACTGTTTTGCTTCTTCCCTTGTCATTAAAGGTTCACTGAGGAACTGTCTTATCTCTGTGCTTACTATGTCATCATCTTCTAAAAGCTGTAATGATCTTTCTGCCGCGTACATTAACTCAATGAGACGTGCATAATGGTAAAGAAGAGTATTTTGAGCAATTCCAAATTTATCTTTATATTCACCAAACAGTACGCTGGCTTTTTCTGTTGGAACGCTGCTAGCTATGTTTAATCTTGCAAGAGGGCCAACTCTGTAGTTACCTTCAGGGTATCCTGTTTGTTTAAGGTATGGGAACTTAAGATAAGACCATGGCTGTACCTTTTCTTCTATATAATCTAAATAATCAGAATGCTGGAATTCGTGGACAGAATTTCCTGCTTTGTCAATTATTTTCATAGGCCCATCGTAGAATTCAAGATTTCCATTGTTTGTTAAACCACCGAAACAAGTTTCAACAGGACCTAGCATCTCAATTGCTTCAGCATATTGTTCAAATAGGGGTTTTGCAACTCCAACACCTTTTTCTATAAGCTCAATAGCATTTTTTGTAGATTCTAAAAGCTTAGATCTTTCTTCAGCACTCATGGCCTTTGTCTGGCCACCTGCAACAGCAGTAACTGGATGGATTGCTTTTCCTCCCACCACTTCAGTTATGTCCTGACCAACTTTTCTGGTTTTTATTGCCATTTTTGCAAGTTCAGGGTCTTTTTTAATGATTCCAAGCACATTTCTCTCCGTAGGATCGGAATCAGGCCCTAATACAAGGTCTGGTGCACCTAAGAAATAAAAGTGTAGTGCATGTGAGTGAATATATTGACCAAGAAGCATGAGCTCTCTCAGTTTTTTAGCAGCTTCAGGAGGCTGTAACCCAAAAACAGCATCTGTAGCTTTAGCAGCCGCTAAATGGTGAGCAGTCTGACATATTCCACATATACGAGGAGTTATTCTAGGAGCTTCCTCAACTGCTGCTCCTTCTAAGAATTTTTCAAATCCTCTTATCTCCATTACATGAAAGTGAGCATCTGAAACGTTTCCAGAATCGTCCAACTGAACTGTAATTTTTGCATGTCCTTCAATCCTTGTTACTGGATTTATTTCTATCTGTTTCATATTATCACGCTTCTATTATTTCTTGACCAGCTGAGGGATCAATGAAACCTGTTTATCCTCCATAATTGTACTTCCAATTACGAACCCATATATTACATGCCCAATATCTCTTATTTGTTTCTCAACATCCTTTTCTGGCATTTTAGAAAGGTGAGCTATCCTTTTTATTACGCCATTATATACATCGTGACTTGGTTCCCTTAAAACATCGAGGGAAGGACCGCCGCAACCATGGCAAGGAATACCTGCTGCTGTACATAGTGCACCGCACCTTCCAAGTGTAACAGAACCTAAACAAACATAACCCTGGCTTAAGAAACATTTTTGAGGATCTGGATCTCCTTCAATTCTCCTGTTGAGTTTGTCAAATTCCACGTGATCCATCCATCTTGAGCAGTCAGCACATACACTCTTTTTAGGAACGTCTGGAGCTTCTCCTTTAATTAAAGGCATTAATATGTCCCAGACAAGAAGTTCTTTAGGAGGACATCCTGGTAAATAGTAGTCTACTTCTGTGAAATCACCTGCAGGGTGGACAATTGGTAAAAGTTCTGGAACTACCTCTGAAGGCACATCAGCTGCTTCAGTACTTGGATTATCAGAATAAATTCTTGCTGTTACATCCTCCGGCCTGTAAAGGTCAGCCATTCCAGTTATACCACCATAACATGCACAGGTTCCGTATGCAATTAATGTTTTAGATTTTTTACGTAGTTCTTCAAGTCTTTCTTTGTTTTCTTTGTTTCGTACAGATCCAGAAACTATTGCAATATCAATATCATCTGGTACTTCTTTTACATCCATTAAAACTGGTGCATAAACAATTTCAGCTTCTTTAATTAATTCCATTATTCCTTCATGTAAATCGAGAATTGAAATTTCACATCCAGAACAGCCAGCAAGCCATTCAAGTGCAATTTTTACCATTATTTACCACCCCATCCTATAGTTAGGGTTTTAAGACAAGCATTTGGTCCTACATGGTCTATATCAAGTTTTCCTTTGATACTCATAACTTCTTCCACGGCCCCAACCATGTATCCATATAAAAGATAACATAATGGCCCTTTTTGAGGTAAACCTGTCCTTCTTAGAGTTTGTCTTACAACACAATCCATAAATAAAAGTTTTACAATTGTTTCGTGGCCCTTCTCAATAGTATATCCTTCCTGATCTGATGGTTTCCACATTTCAAAATAAAATTCCATCCCGAGTATTTGACTCAATTCAGTCATGGCCTTTTCTAAATCATCGGTTTTCTCTGCCAATTTACCGGCTTCATGTCCCATTCTTTTTCCCGCCTGATAAACAATAGCATTGGCACCTCGCCCAGAAACCTGTTCTAATGCACTTGACATAGATCCTACAAATTTCATAAGAACGTGAAGGGCTTCTTCATAGTCATTGATGTCTCCACCAGTTTCTGGAGGAATTAGTTCAGGTTTAAAATCGCCTTTTATTTCTTTACGTTCGATTTCCATGTCTAAAACTCCTCATATTATTTTGTTTATAGTTGAATTTACACTTCGGTCAATATAAAGTCTTTTAGCTACATGTATGTCGTCGTGTTCCAGTGCCTGAGAAGGACAAATTTCATGACATGATAAACACGCCATACAATCCTTTTCATTCACTACAACAGTCTTACCATGCTCACTATCCAATTCATACACATCACTGGG
>JAEZKE010000025.1 GCA_023436175.1 Methanobacteriota archaeon | reverse complement strand
CACCAGGTGCTTTTGGAGCTACCATTGTAACATTGACGTTTTTAGGTGCTTTTATGTAATTGTAATGTATATTATATCCGTGTGAGAATGAAAGGGTGTTACCTTCTTCTAATCCTTCTGCAATTGCATTTGCATAAACTGCATCCTGGATTTCATCAGGGATTAATATGTGGATTACGTCTGCTCTTAATGCTGCTTCTTCCATGGTTAATACGGTTAGACCATCAGCTTTTGCTTTATCCCATGATGCTCCACCTTTTCTAAGTCCGACAACAACATTTAATCCACTTTCGGACATGTTTAATGCTTGTGCCCTTCCCTGGCTACCATATCCTATAACTGCTATGGTTTTGTCTTTTAAAACGTCTAAATCTACGTCTTTTTCGTAATATATATTCATTTAGTGCCTCCGATGATTTTGAGTTAAAACAAAGTTTACCAGTAAATGAGGTAAAAATTAATGCCACTACAATATTTGGCTCGTTGATTTATAAATTTTATCATGGCATATTTTGACCCTAAATTAAACGCTGAAATTAGAAGCTGCGTGCTAAAATAGTAATTCCAAGGAAAATTAAGACAAATGGTAAAATTATATGGCCATATTTTTTAATTTTATCCCCTAATATGCTGTTTTCTACTAAATTAAAGCTGATGTAACACCATATTGCAATCATTATCAAAAATACTGATATTACAACAATCATCTGCTGGAGACCTATACTTGCAAATAGTGGAACATAAACTCCAATATTGTCCCCACCGTTTGTAAAAGAGACTAATGCAACTAAAAATGATTTTGAATTTTTAAATTTGGAAAAAAATGTTTTATTTTCGTTTATATCATAATTTGTAAAAGTCTCCTTTTTATCTTTTATATCTTTAAGATTTTTGATTCCAATAATTATCGGTAATATGCCAAGTAGCCCGATCCAGTTAACTGGAATAACTAACTTTAAAAAGTAACTTAATGCACTTATTGCAATTAATGCCATAACTCCAATGCACTGACCTAAAACAATTTGTTTAGCCTTAAATTCTTTATTTGAAAAGAATATCATTAAAACAAAAAGATCGTCAAGATTAGTTGCTATAAACATTGCAACGGCTGTAAAAACTAGAAAAATGAATTCTATCATAATCACACATTAAAAATAAAAAGTTAAAGGCCCTCAAAAACCATAGGTTTTTGAGGATTTTGAGTATATTAAATAGTTTTAATACCTCTAGACATTGCAGTAGGCCCGGTTCTTGCAATTTCTTTAATTCCAAAGCCTTTTACAAGGTCAATAAGGGCATCGATTTTATCTGATGCTCCGGTCATTTCTATAGTGAGAGTTTCAGGGCTAACATCAATTACACGACCTCTAAAGATGTTAACATATTGAACAACTTCCGCTCTTACTTTTTCTGTTGGTGAATGAACTTTAATCAGGCAAAGCTCTCTCTTAACAGTATTTTCTGGTTCTAAATCCCTTACTTTAATGACATCTATAATCTTGTTCAACTGTTTTGTAATCTGTTCCAAGACTTTTCCATCGCCTTTTGCAATTATGGTCATACGGGCAATATCGTCCTGCTCTGAATTTCCAACAGTGATACTGTCTATGTTGAATCCCCTTCTTGTAAAGAGTCCTGCAACTCTCTGGAGCACACCTGGCTTATGAAGTACAAGTGCACTTATAATATGGGTTCTCTGTTCATCCATCTTAATCACCTGCCCTTTCTTTGGCTACCTCACGATATGATACGTCTTCAGAGTTGTTAGATTCAGTTTTATACTCCCCAACTATTTCGGTGAGTCCGCATCCCGGCGGTACCATTGGAAGGATCTCTTCAGGATCTATTGTAACATCGATGAGTGTTGGTTCACCAGAGTTTATTGCGCTGGAAAGCACTTCTTTGAGTTCACCTGGTCTTTCTACACGGTCTGCAGCAACTCCGAATGCTTCTGCAAGTTTGACAAAGTCAGGAGATTCTCCTAAGTGTGTATGTGATAGTCTTTTCTCGTAGAACAGGTTTTGCCATTGAGCAACCATTCCTAAATATCTGTTATCTAAAACACAGATTACAACTGGAATATCATATTCTTTTATGGTTGCAAGTTCCTGGGATACCATTAGGAATCCACCGTCACCAGCTACAGCTACAACATCGCTTTCAGGCATTGCAACTTTTGCACCTATTGCTGCAGGGAATCCAAATCCCATAGTTCCAAGTCCTCCAGATGATAGAAATGTTTTAGGTTTTTTAGATGTGAAATAATGGGCCATCCACATCTGGTTTTGTCCAACATCTGTTGTTACGATTGTATCTTCGTCTACTGCTTCAGCTATTTCTTTTATAACCTGTTGTGGTTTTAATGGGATATCCTCAAATGACATTTTAGGTATGCATGTTTGTTTGAAGTTTTTAACACGATTTCCCCATTCTAAGGTTTTATTGCTCATTTTATTTTGAGAAATAGCTCTTATAAGGTTTGATAAAATGATCTTTGCATCACCAACAATTGGAATATCCACATCTACGTTTTTCCCTATCTCTGCAGGATCGATATCTATGTGAATTACCTTGGCATTTTTAGCAAATTCACTTATTTTTCCTGTTGTCCTGTCTGAGAATCTACATCCTATAGCAATCAGACAATCACATTTATCTACAGCAAAATTAGCAGGTAACCTGCCGTGCATTCCAAGCATTCCAAGTGAAAGTTCATGATCTTCTGGAAAAGAACCTTTACCAAGAAGTGAGGTTGTTACAGGAGCTCCAATTAGTTCTGAAAGCCTTAAAAGCTCTTCTGATGAATTTGATATTATAACTCCGCCACCTGCAAGTATAACTGGTTTTTTAGCATTCCCAATTAAGCTTGCTGCCCTTTTTATCTGTAAAGGATGGCCTTTTCTGGTTGGTTTATATCCCGGTAGATTGATTTTGAGGTCATTTTCAAAATCTAGTTCCTGTTCCTGGATATCTTTTGGTAAATCTAAAACTACTGGTCCGGGTCTTCCAGTTCCAGCTATATAAAATGCTGATTTCACCATTTCAGGTATTTCTCCTGAAGTTACAGGTTGGAAATTATGTTTAGTAATAGGCATTGTCATTCCGAGGGTGTCCACTTCCTGGAACGCGTCGTTACCAATGAGTCCTGTTGGAACCTGTCCCGCAATAGCCACAATTGGAGATGAATCCATGTAAGCTGTTGCAATCCCTGTTACAAGGTTTGTTGCTCCTGGGCCTGATGTTGCAATACAAACACCCACTTTTCCAGATGCCCTTGCATATCCATCCGCAGCGTGGGCTGCGCATTGCTCATGTCTTACTAAAATATGTCTTAAGTCAGAATCGTAAATCATATCGTATAGGGGAAGTAACTGTCCTCCGGGATATCCAAATACAACATCTACTCCCTGATTTTCTAGCGATTTAAGTAATGCCTCTCCGCCTCTCATTATAAACACCTGTAAAATTTATGTATATTATTGGATAGTTTTCATATTTATTTATTCTGAGATATAAATGGTGTTCATATAAGCTCTTTTTGATGTGGAATTATCATGAATGCAGTATGTTTAATATTTAAAATTAAATTAGTATTACTAAATGGGAATTCCCTTTTTAACACTTCAAATAAATTTTAGATTCAATGCAGTCTATTCTGCATTAGTTCTACAGGTTCGTATTGTAAATCTAAAATTTTGCATATTAACTAATGAATGTTTTAGTACTATGCATTCAATGAATATTCACCTTATGAGTCCAATTATTCATTATTTCTTCAAAATAAGTTGGGAAGTATAGATACGAATAGATCAGCTTTTATAAGATTGATTAATCCTCTTGGTTGTAAAGAACTGCTTCTATAGCTTTGCGTAATTCCGTATCAACAAAAGGCTTTACCAGGTATCCGAAGGGCCCTGTTATTTTTGCTCTTGTAAGTGTTTGGGTGTCAGAATGTGCTGTTAAATATATTATTGGAATATCAAAATGTTCGCGTATTTGCCTGGCAGTTTCTATTCCATCGATTTCACCTTTAAGCACGATATCCATTAACACTAACTCTGGTTGAACTTTTTTAACCTCTTCGATAGCTTTTTCTCCAGAGGATACAACAGCCAGCACGTTATAACCAAGCCGTTCCACTTTATCTTTTATATCTAATGCCACAATACTTTCATCTTCAACTATCAGTATATTTACCATTATTCAGCTCCTGTTGTGCCGTTTTTGCAGTAATAGTTTGCCTAATTGTGCATAATCTGTAAAGTTTCTCCTTAAGTAATTATTTGGAATATATCCTGTTATCTTAGATTATATTGGCAGTCATCTGCATAACATATAACGAGCAATAATTTTAATATTTTTAATAGGTTTATCTATAATTTTATCTATTAAATAATAAACCATTTTTATGGTCAAGTCTATAGATTTATAAAAGGAAAATTTATGGAGATAATAAAAAATTAGGAAATTTTAGTCTTTAATTTTATATCGAGAATAGGTACTTAATTTAGAAATTTAACCTTGAAAACTTTTACTTTCAAAAGTAAAAAGTTTTCGAAGCCCGAAAAATTCACGATTTTTCGACGGGTTCATAAATTTTATTTAAAGGAGGATTTACATGAAGATTCTTGTAGTAGGTACAGGGGCGAGGGAACACGCTATTTGTAAGGCAGTAGAAGGAAATGCAGAATTATACTCAGTTATGAGCAATAAAAATCCTGGAATAGCCAGGATATCTAAATACCAGATAGGGAGTGAAAACGATATCGAAGCTGTAAAGAAGTTTGCAGTGGAAAATAAGGTTGATATAGCTGTAATCGGACCGGAAGCTCCCCTTGAAAAGGGTATCGTCGACGCCCTGCAGGCAGAAGGCATAGGGTGCGTTGGGCCAACCATGGAAGCAGCTAAAATTGAAACAGATAAAGTTTTCATGAGAAACCTTTTTGAAAACTATAAAATACCAGGATCTCTAATTTACAGGGTTTTTGATAACTATGAAGATATCAGTGATTTCATCGATGAATTTGGGGAAGATATCGTTGTTAAACCTGTTGGATTAACCAGTGGAAAAGGAGTTAAGATTGTTGGAGAACAATTGAAAGATCTAGAAGAAGCTAAAAGTTACGCTAAAGAAGTGGTAGATACTAAAATGGGCGGATACGCCAGTGTAGTACTTGAAGAACGAGCTATTGGTGAAGAATTTACAGTCCAGGCATTTGTAGATGGTAAAAACATAGCCTCGATGCCTGCAGCCCAGGACCATCCATATGCATTTGAAGGAGACGAAGGGCCTATAACTGGTGGAATGGGATCTTATTCTGATAAAGGAGGACTACTTCCATTTTTAGATAAAAAGAATTATGATGAATCTGTTAAGATAATGGAAGAAACAGTAAAGGCCATTAATAAAGAAGTTGGACCATATAAAGGATTTTTATACGGACAGTTCATGCTGTGCCGGGATGGCCCAAAGCTCATAGAGTACAACGCAAGGTTCGGTGATCCCGAAGCTATGAATGTTTTATCACTGCTTAAATCTAATTTTGTAGATATTTGTGAAGGAATAGTTGATGGAAACCTTAAAGGTGCTGAGTTTGAAAATAAAGCTACAGTTTGCAAATACATAGTTCCTGATGGATATCCTGGAAAAGCAGTTCCAAACCAGGTAATTGATGTGGACGAAGCCAAAATCAATGAAGCCGGTGCGCAGGTTTATTACGCTGCTGTAAACGAAAAGGACGGGAATGTTTACTCATCTTCTTCAAGAGCTCTCGGCCTTGTTGCAGTTGGTGAATCAATTGAAGAGGCTGAAAAACTGTGTGAAGACGCCACAAAATATGTGAAAGGCGATGTTTACCACAGAAGAGATGTCGGAACAACAGATCTTGTGCAGAAACGAGTTAAACACATGGAAGAAATCAGAAAATAATTCAAGAGGTAATAATTTTATTACCTTATTTCAATGTG
>JAEZKE010000073.1 GCA_023436175.1 Methanobacteriota archaeon | reverse complement strand
ATGCCGTCTCCAACAATAACGGGACCTGCTATTTTAATTATCCTTCCTGTAATCATTTTACCATCTCAACCCCAATTACTCGTTTAATAAGTTCCCCAATAGGATCAGTCTTCCTTTCAGATGGACCTGTTTTATCGGGTACTTCAATTATCATAGGTAACGCGCTTGCTTTTGTGAGTCTCTCAATTGTTTTCCTCAGTTCATCTCCAATCTTTTCAGTGGTTATTATGATTGAAAAATCCCCTTTGAAAACTTCTTCAAGGGTGGTTTCTGCTTCTTCCATATTTTCTACAGGATACCCTGATTTTATGCCTCCGAGCTTAAACCCTGTAACTGTATCTGGATCTGCAATAACCGCTATACTTGATTTCATACTAGCAACTCCTTAATTTTTGAGTTAGAGAATCCTACCTCTCTTTTTGCGCGAGTTATAACCTTTAAGTTTCTTATTTCTTTTTCTTTTTTGCTTAAGAAACCTACAATTGGCCCTATTCCGAAAGGTATTTTAACTGATAATGCTTTTGCAGTTTGTCTGACTTTTTCGTCTAAAGCTGCTTCCAGTGGTGCTACAGAACCTGTTTTAGTATATTCTGGTAAAGCATCAGTAAGAATTTGTGCATATTCAGTTCCATCTAGGCTGCTTACAACATTTCCTACACTTTCAGATTCCATTAGGTCTTTTAATTTCCATTCCCTAATTTGATAACCATCTGAAACAATATAAGGTTGTATATCGTCATACTTTAGACCTTCAGCTTTTGCCCTTAAAATAATACCTAAGTTAGCCACGTCAATTTGTGTTCCTATATATGAATGTAAAGCTCTTGTGCTTTCATCAGAAGGATTTGATGTAGCGGTTAATAGGTTTTCAAGGAAGAATTTATCGAGTGAAGCTTCTAAAGGTAAAACCATGCCTGTTTTTTGATATGCAGGTAATGCTTCGTCAAGAACATGTGCATATACTGTCCCTTCTAGACCGTTGATAATTTCAGTAATATTTTTTGCATCTAAAAGTTTATCCAGTGAATCTTTTAACTCTCCAAATGGAACTATAAGATTTACAGTTTCATCTCTGGATAAATCTGCTTCTTTTGCAGCAATTATACTTTTTATATTCCTTATATCCCATTTTTGGAGTAAAACACTAAAAATAGGTTTAATATCCTTTGGGACTATTTTGGTTAATGTTTCATAATTATCTGCAAGATGCGTATCAAGGGCTTTTTCTAGAGGATACTGATCTATGTATTTTGCATAGTCTGGAAGTCCTCTAAGATAATTTGTCACTTCTGTTACGTCATTTGATTCGATAATTTCTGTTAATTGTTTTTCTGTAAGAATTTTTCCTGTCCTTGCTCTTACTCGTGCGTTAGGGTAAGCATATGGAAAAATATCTAACAATGGTCGTATAACTACCACTATCACTATAGCTCCAACAATTAACCCTACCAGTGCTAAAAGACCTAAAAGAGGATCAATAGAGGGAAAACCCATTTGAGCTACTATTGATATGATACCATCTGCCATGATTTTTCCCCCTTATTATTTAAATAATATTTTTGCAACCTCTGATCGTAGAGCTTTTTTGAACCTCAGCATTCTAGCTTCGATTGTATTGTTAACTTCAATATCTCCATTTTTGGTTTTTACAACAGCTCCTCCAATGGTAGCTATGTTTTCTCCAATCTCTAAGGTTGTTTTAGTGCCAGTTTTTCCTTCAATATTCTTCTCAAGTGATGAAATTGCATCTTTGACTTTGGCAACGTCATCTGCTTTTAAGGATAATATTAAGTCTCCCCCACCAATTTCAATAGAAGCTTCTTCTATGATTTTTTTGAGGGATTCTTTGTATTCATCACTATCAGTAGATGCAATTTTCTTTAGTTCATCTTCGGCACGTTTAAATGCACCTTCTATTATTTCTTCTCTTGCCTCAAGCTCTGCTCTTCTGGAGTTCATTTTAGCTTCAGATATGAGCTGTTGATATTTCATTGCGGACTGTTTATTGGCGTTTTCCAGGATCTTTTCTTTTTCTAAAACTGCTTCTTTTTCTCCTTCTTCAACGATAAGAGCAGTTTCTCTTTCAGCTTCTTGGATTATAACATCAGCCTTACTTTGCGCATCAGAAATTATGCTTGAGACAATTTTATCTGCCCCAGAGTTCATTTAACTATCCTCCAAGTATTCTATTGAATACTTAACCTCCTCCGAGGAGTCCAACACCTAACATTATCAATATAGCAACTAACAGACCGTATATAGCCTGAGTCTCTGATAATACTGCGAAGATAAGACCCTGAGCAAACATGTCTTTGTCTTCTACTACTGCACCAACAGATGATGCTCCAGTGATACCCTGACCGATACCAGAACCAAGACCAGCAAATCCAATAGCTGCACCTGCACCTACTGCTGCTAATCCCATAGCGACGCTAATATTCTTTGTTGCTCCACCAAGTATTCCAGCACCTAACATTAACAGTATAGCAATTAACAGACCGTATATAGCCTGAGTCTCTGCAAGTACCGCAAAGATAAGACCCTGAGCAAACATACCTCTGTCTTCTGCAACTGCACCTACACCTCCAGCAGCTGCTATACCCTGTCCTAAACCTGATCCTAATCCAGCAAAACCTACTGCTACTCCCGCGCCTATTGCTACTAGTGCGCCACCTATTTCTAATACCATTTATTTACCTCCTAACTTCGTAATTTTTCTTTTTGTACGGAAAGCCCGGAATTTTTGACTTCCGCCGATGTAAAATTGACCAAAAAATTCAACATAATGTAAACGGAGAGCGTTAATAATACCTCCGAAAGTCTGGAATGCACCGTTAGCGATGTGTCCAAATATAAATACTATGGGTATGAGTATTAAACCAATGTAAGGAATTCCGCCCACTAACTGGACAAAAATGTTCACAGTCATAGCTATTCCACCTGTTGCAAGACCAAGAGCAAGCAGCCTTGCATATGATAGGATATTTCCAATCATTCCCATAAGATCCATGACTCCAAATGGTCCATTAACATATAGGAACATGATAATGGCTATAACAGCAATGGCTCCTCCTACGTAGAGTAAAATTGAACTTAATCCTAACAAGAAAGATGCAGCTGCAAGACCAACTCCTACAAATATCATTAGCCATGCTATTTGTTCTCCGAGAGCTTCTTTGGTTTTTCCAGCCACTAAATTGTTACGAGCTCCAATTATTAACCCTATAACTGTGTAGATTACACCAACTGCTATTGCCATAATCAGTATATTGTCCGGATGCGCAAATGCATTGACAGCTTCTACAGTTCCAGGGATCGCAACAGTTGGATCTCCTATAAGGAATCTACCATATATATCTCCCAGGAAACTGTTTGTAATTGTACCAAGTATAACGGCCCATAGACCACCTGTAACCATGATAATACCAAGGTTACGCATCATTTTATTCACTTTTCCAAGGCCAAGAATTAGAACTATACCAATTAAAGCATCTGCAATACCATAACCGGCATCTGTAAGACAGAACCCGAAGAAAAATGGGAACATTAATGCAAGGAATATTGATGGATCTATTTCCTTATAACCTGGTGGAGAGTACATATGTACGAACATCTCATATGGTTTGGCAAAACGTGGGTTATCCAGTTTAATTGGAATATCATCTCCCTCATCCGGATCTGTTACTTCAATGATTGAGTAACCTTCACTGGATTCCTTGATAACTTCAAGTGATTTATCTAATTCTTTAGCAGGAACCCATCCTTCTATCATTAAAGTTTTTTCTGTTTCTCCAAATGAGGCGAATATTTCATTTCTATTTTTTTCAATATCGAGCTGCTCTTTTAATATTAGAAGATCATCTTTCCATTTTCCTGCAATATCTGCAAGTTCATTCATTAATTGTGCTTTTTCATTATCAATTTCATTGATTCTGGATTCTGCACTTGAAATTATTGCAGCTGGTTTTCCGGAAAGTCCTGAAGTATTATATAACTCAAATTCGAATCTTCTTAGAAGAGCTGAAACTTTACTACCATATTCTTTTAAAGTAATGGCGATTAAGATCTTTGTATCTTCTTCGGCATCTTGCTCTAAAATCACGATCTGATCTGTTATGGAAGTTACTTCTTTTTTAAATTCTTCAAATTGAGCACTGGACATTTTTCCAGCTATTGCAGAAGTATATATTGTATCTTCTAAATCACTGAGATCAATATCAATATTTTGGAGTTTAGTTGCAATATTAAGAGCGTTGTTAAGCTCATTTTTTTCTGAATCAAGAACATTTATTTTATTTTCAATTGTTTTTGTTTGTCCTTCTACCTTGTCTAGAATGGATTCTGCATGTTCAATGAGAGTTTCCGTATCTAGATCTTCGACTTCTTTTTTTTCTGGTACTTTTGGATTTATAAAGCCCATAACACTCTTAAGAATGCCGCCTTCTTTTCGTTCTGCGGATTTTAAAAAATCAACAATTCCAGTAGTCTTCATTTGAAGTGAAGATAGTTTACCAGTATAGGCCGTGGCCTTTGATGGTTTTAAAATTTGTTTCCATTCCGCATCCTGTTGAATGCGTTCTGAAATATCATGGATTTGAACTATCTCTTCTTCCTGAAGAGCACTTACCACAGAATTAGAATAGGCATCTAAAGTGAGTATTTTAAGCTTTTTCATTCTCGCTGGCTTAAACATATTATCACTTTTTTTTACTAACGAGAATAGGCCTATAGTATATTTTTAACTATAACATCTACAGCTTCATCAACTTTGCCTGCAGCCTGATTTTTAGTTTTATTTATTTTCTCGTCAGCTTGGTTTGATATTTGGAGAGTTTCTTTTTTAGCATCATCTTCTGCTTTAAAGATTATATCACCAGTTTCGGCGTGAGCTTCATCTTTTGCGTTTTTGATAAGCACCTCTATTTTTTCTTTTGCTTCTTCTTTCATTTTAGAGGATCTTTGCTTTGCATCCTCTATTAATTTATCGGCATCATTTTCTGCCTTTTTAATTGTCGTAATAGCTTCAGATATCGACATCATTTTGAATCACCATGATAAACAAAACTCTATTTTCAGTTATATTTATCTTTTACTATTTAATTTTCCAAGGAATTTCTTTATAAAGAATTATGTCACTTGTTGTCCTCTTTTATTATTCTCCGTTCATCAACTCCATCATAGTAAATCTCTTCTGTGTCGAATAATTTTCTGAAAGGAGCTTCTCTGGTTTGTTCTTCATATATATGTGCAACGAGTGCAGGGAGCCTTCCGATCATGAATATTCCAGTCCCAATAGTCCAATCGAAACCCATATCTGACAATATGCCTGCATTTGCCCCGTCGATATTCATTCTAACTCCCTTTTCCTCTAAAAGAATACTTTGAATTGTAAGTGCAAGCTCAGTATGTATTCCTGAGCATCCATACTCTTTGGCAAGTTCTATAAGTTTGCGAGCCCTTGGATCTTCATTATGATATCTGTGGCCGAAACCAGGTATCTTATCTCCACTCTCTAAAAATTCATCTACCATTTCCCTGGCAATTGGTTCTACGTCTCCATTTGAGCGTTTAACACCTTCTTGAAGGGTTTTCATAGCATTTTCTATAGCTCCTGCATGGTGTTTCCCAAAGGCCAAAAGTCCGCCTGAAACACAGGCATGCATTGGAGATCCTGTAGATGCAATAATTCTTGCAGCTTGGGTACTTGGGGGTGTTACACTATGATCACAAAAGGAAGTTAAAACTGCCTCAAACATTTTTGATTCACTTTTGGGTGGTAATTCTCCTTTTATGAGCAAATAAACCATTTCAGAAAAGGATATATTTCCAATAAGATCCTCCTGGGGATATCCTCTGGTTTTAAGTTTATTTGGTTCAACGCTTGTTATGCTGGTCTTCCATTTGGGATTACCAAGTTTAAGTATGCTTTCTATTGTTTCTCTTCCAATTGCCATGATCTATCACTCCAGAATTACGGAAGGGAGAAATACTGTCGATCTTCTCGGTTCTACGCAGCAGCACGGTCTCATAGATAAAATTCTAACCCCGCTTGCTCTTTGCGGACCAATTTTAACGAAAGATCCAAGTGCAGTTACAGAACCGCCCATTCCAAGTGCACCTACTTTAGAACTATTTATAGATTCTGTTATTTCTTCTTCTATTTTGGATTGTTCATTTAAATTTCCATATGCCATTGCTTTTATCATCAATGACGAAGCTTCAAAATGAGTTCTACCAATGCCTACAGCAGGGATGCATGGTGTGCACCCAAGCATTTTGACCTCTGATTTCATCCATGTTT
>JAEZKE010000066.1 GCA_023436175.1 Methanobacteriota archaeon | reverse complement strand
ACGCCCACAGGCTGTTGAAGTTAAATCCGAAGAAAAAGAAGAAGATGAAGACGAAGAAGAGGAAGAAGAAAAAGAAGAAGATGCCGCAGCAGGGTTAGGTGCCTTGTTTGGTTAAATTTATAAAATTAAAAGGTGATTTTAATGGAATATGTATACGCAGCAATGTTATTGCACACAACAGGTCAGGAAATTAACGAAGGAAATGTAACTAAAGTATTAGAAGCAGCAGGAGCAGAAGTAGATGAAGCTAGAGTAAAAGCATTAATCGCAGCACTCGAAGATGTGGACATCGAAGAAGCAATGGAGAAAACTGCAGTAGCAGCAGCAGCTCCAGCAGCAGCAGCTCCAGCAGCTGAAGAAAAACCTGAAGAAGAAGAAGAGGAAGAAGAAGAGGAAGAAAAAGAAGAAGAAGCCGCAGCAGGTCTCGGCGCTCTCTTCGGATAATTCCAAAAAGCCATTTTTGGCTTTCTCCTATTTTTTTTATTTTGATTACACTACTATTTTGAATATTTAATAAAATTTAATAACTTTTATCAATGATTACTATGTCTCGCCAACTTGAAGAACTTGGATTTACTAAAAAAACTTGTATTACTTGTGGAAACGATTTCTGGTCAATTGGAGATAGAAAAACATGTGGGGACGCCCCCTGCGATGAATATACATTTATTGGAAATCCAGCCACAGATAAAAAATATGACCTTTATGAAATTCAGAAAGCTTTTAATGAATTTTTTGCTCAACATGGACATACGCCCATAAAAAGGTATCCTGTTCTTGCAAAACGGTGGAGAGATGATGTTTTTTTAGTAGGTGCCTCAATCTACGATTTTCAACCATGGGTAACATCAGGAGCTGTAGAACCACCTGCAAACCCTTTAGTAATAGCACAACCATCAATAAGACTTAACGATGTAGATAATGTCGGAAGGACCGGCAGACACATGACATGTTTTACAATGGGTGCACATCACGCTTTTAATTTGGACAACCGACAGATTTACTGGGAAGATGAAACAGTAAAATACTGTCATGACTTCATTAAATCTATTGGAATCAACCCTGAAGAAATTACATATATTGAATCATGGTGGGAAGGCGGAGGAAACGCAGGTCCATGCTATGAAATTTGTGTCAGGGGTGTAGAACTTGCAACACTTGTTTTTATAAAATATAAAACTTTACCTGGCGGAAAACTCGAAGAAATTCCGCTTACAGTTGTTGATACTGGATATGGACTTGAGAGATTTGCATGGATATCTCAGGGAACTCCAACAGCTTACGATGCTTCCTTTGGACCTGTGATACAGAAATTAAAGGAATTATCTAGCGTTGAAGTAGATGAGAAAATCCTGGCAGAAAATGCTCAGGTTGCAGGAATGATGGATATTGAAACCTTTGCAGACCTTAGAGAATTAAGGTCACGGGTTGCAGATAGACTTAACATATCCTTAGATGAGCTTGAAAAGGCCACAAAACCAATGGAAGCGATTTATGTAATTGCAGACCATACAAGATGTCTTGCATTCATGCTCGCCGATGGTGTAATTCCTTCCAATGTTAAAGAGGGGTATCTTGCAAGACTTGTTTTAAGGAGAACAATTCGTTTCATAAAAGAGTTGGGATTAAAAGAATCCCTGGCAGATATAATGAAAATACAGCTTGATTTTCTGGCTAAGACTTACCCTGAAATCAGGCAAAATCAAGATCAAATACTTAATATAATTATCTTAGAAGATAAAAGGTACGATAAGACCGTTTCAAAAGGTAGGGAACTTGTTAAAAGGAGCATTAAAAAACTCAGGAAAAGGAACGAAACTGAGATGCCGTTTGAGACCCTTAAGGAGCTTTATGAATCCCATGGAATTCCTCCAGAGACTACCAAAGAAATCTCTGAAAAGATGAAATTTGAGGTGAAAGTACCTGATAATTTCTATACATTAGTAGCTGCTGAGCATGAAGAAGAAGCGCCTGAAGAAAAAGCCGAAATTGAACTTGAGTTCCCAGCCACTGATTTATTGTTCTACCAAAAACCGTTTGATACACAGTTTGAGGCACATGTACTTGGAACTTATGAAAATAATGTAATACTGGATCAAACTGTATTTTATCCTGAAGGGGGAGGTCAACCTTCTGATATTGGATATCTGGAGATCCGCGGCGAAAAAATAAAAGTCTTACATGCTGAAAAAGTTAACAACACTGTTTTACACAGGGTAGCTGAAGATGATATCGAGAAAGTGCACCCGTATAAAGGTCAAATAATCAGCGGCCAGATTGACATTTCTAGGAGAATGGCTTTAACCAGAAACCACACAGCAACTCACTTAATCGTTGCAGCTGCAAGAAAAGTTCTTGGGAATCATATATGGCAAGCTGGAGCCCAAAAGGGAGTTAAAAAATCAAGGATTGACCTTACCCATTACAAACGAATAGAACCTGAAGAACTTCAGGAGATTGAGCTGCTTGCAAATAAGTTCGTGATGGAAAACCGTCCTGTACTTACAAACTGGATGGCAAGGGCTGAAGCCGAGAAAAAATATGGATTCATATTATATCAGGGTGGAATTGTCCCTGGAATGGACATAAGGACAGTTGTAGTGGATGGAATTGATGTACAGGCATGTGCGGGAACACACTGTAATCAAACTGGAGATATTGGACTTATAAAAATAACCAAGACCGAAAGAATTCAAGATGGTGTAGAAAGGATTGAATTTTCAGCAGGTGAGGCTGCAATTGAAGCAGCACAGCGTAACGATAATATATTAAAAGAGAGTTCAGATGTATTCAAAGTTACACCAGAGCAATTACCTAAGACCTGTGATAGGTTCTTCAACGAGTGGAAATCCTTTAAAAATGAAATTGATAAACTTAAAGGACAAATTGCATCACTTAAAACCGAGGGAATTTTAAACAAAACTGAAAAAATCGGGGATTTAATTATTTTAAGTGAAATAATTGATTCTGACATGAATGGGCTTATAAAGATAGCAACAGACTTAACAGAAAAACAGGGAAAAGTTGATGTTGTAGTTCTTGGAAGCAGTGAAGGTAAAATAGTTGGTGCAGTCTCTAAAAAAGCACTTGAAAATGGTATCAAAATTAACGGTATCATAAAAGATGCTGCTGCAATTCTTGGCGGTGGCGGTGGCGGAAGACCTAATCTTGCCCAGGGTGCAGGGCCAAAGGTTGAAAAAATCCCGGAAGCGCTTGATTTCGCGTTAGAGCAAATTAAAGCTAATTTTTAATTTATTTATTTCGCTCAAAAATTCAAAGAATTTTTACACGCCCATAAAATCGAAGCATGAAAAAATCGAAGATTTTTTCTGCCCCAAAATCACAGATTTTGAGGATTTTCGAGGGTAATATTTCCTTATATTTAAGAAGGAACCACTATGGACAGCAAAGCCAATGATGCAACTAAAATGACAGCATTAATGGCTGCAACATTAGCTGCTTTTCTTGTACCTTTTATGGGTTCTTCCCTCAACATTGCGCTTCCAACTATTGGAAATGAATTTGCAGCAGATGCAATTTTGCTCAGCTGGATTTCTGCATCATTTCTATTAACTTCAGCAATTTTTGCACTTCCATTTGGGAGAATAGCAGATATTTATGGGTTGAAGCGAATTTTTACTTATGGAATAATTATATATACTATTTTTTCGTTTCTTTCGGGTATCGCACCGTCTGCGATTTTACTTATTTTATTCAGGGCTTTTCAGGGAATTGGGGCTTCGATGATGTTTGGCACGGGGATAGCTATTTTAACTTCGGTCTTTCCTTTAGCTGAGAGAGGCAAAGCTTTGGGAATTAACCTTGCAGGAGTCTATTTTGGTCTTTCAATTGGCCCCTTTTTGGGCGGAATCATGACGCAATACCTAGGTTGGAGAACTATTTTCTTTTTAAATGTATTTTTAGGTTTAGTAGTGATTTTATTTGTTCTTTTGAAGTTAAAAGGAGAATGGGCTGAATGCAGGGGAGAAAAATTTGATGTTAAAAGTGCGGCGGTATACAGTTTTGCCCTTTTTTTATTGATGTATGGATTTTCATTGATTTCTGAGACTTTGGGAATAATATTAACTGTAACTGGGATTATTGGAATTTTGGTATTTATTATAGTGGATAAAAGAGTTAAGAATCCTCTTTTAGATATGGGTTTGTTCTTTAAAAACAGAATTTTCGCATTTTCTAATTTGGCGGCGCTGATTAACTACAGTACAACGACAGGTGCGGTTTTTTTACTGAGTCTTTATTTACAGTACATATTGGGGTACACACCCCAAAGGGCTGGACTGGCACTGCTACCTCTGCCGCTTATAATGGTTATTATATCTCCCGTTGCTGGAGAATTATCTGATAAGATTGATTCAAGAATATTGGCCTCAATTGGAATGACACTGACTGCAGTTGGCCTTTCATTTTTCATTGATGTGGGATTTTTTACAGGTTTACCTTATATAATAGCTGGACAGCTTGTACTTGGCTCAGGATTCGCGCTTTTTTCTTCTCCCAATACCAATGCAATTATGGGATCTGTTAAAAAAAGGAACTATGGGGTAGCTTCTGCAACGGCCAGTACAATGCGCCTCAGCGGACAGGTTTTAAGCTTTGGAATTGTTATACTAATCTTTTCACTGATAATTGGAAAGGTTCAAATTACTCCTGACGCATATTTTAATTTACTGGCAAGCATAAGAGTTGCATTTAAGGTTTTTGCAGTAATCTGTTTCCTGGGGATATTTGCAACAGTTTATGGAAAAATATCGTCTATTTAAAAATACAGTATGAATTTAATTTAAGGCTTAAATGTTAATATATTCATTTTATATTTGCATAAATCTATTTATAAATTATTAAGATATTTAATAGATTATTTTTTTCCATAAAACTTATATATCCGGCTATGAATAAGTAAACAGCGTTGTATTAAAGTTTAATGGTCTTTAAATTAGTATTGTGGAGGACAAAAAATGGAAGATAGACAAATGGATTTTATGCTGTATATTTTGGGTATCGTGGGATTAATAGTTCTCCTGGGCGGAGTATTTAATCTATATGAATTTAAATATGGTTTATTTGGTGCAATTATACTATGGATCATAGCTGGTGGGGCCCGAAAGTATATGGGTATACCTAAATAGATAAATAGCTATTATTTTACTTTTTACTGGATAATACTCCTTTTAATTTCTATTTTTTTAATTTTAATAAAATAAATATAGTTTGATTGAAATAAATTAGGATATATTTTTATATAAATTAGTTTAATATAACTATTGTTATAATTCTAAAAAATTAAGGGGTTGTATTTTGAACATTCGTAACATTGAAGAAATAAATCAGAAAATCCAACGGGGAGAAGCAACTGTACTAACAGCAGAAGAGGTTAGTAATCTTGTAATGAATGAAGAAGAACCAAAAGCAGAAGATATTGATGTTGTAACTACAGGAACATGTGGAATAATGTCTGGAACAGCTGCAATATTTCACATAAAAGCGGGGGAACCAGGATCATTTAAAAAAGCAAAAAAAGTTCTTTTAAACGGTGTTCCAGGATTTCCGGGCCCTTGTCCCAATGAATGGCTGGGATCTGTTGATTTAATAGCTTATGGTACATCACACAGTATTTATGACGAAAATTATGGTGGTGGCTTCTTATTTAAAGATATTGTGGAAGGAAAGGACATTGAAATTGAAGTTGAGTCCATTAACGGTGAAATTATAAAGTCCACTACAAATATTAATGAAATGGGCATGGCGAGGATGATTGGAACTCGACTGGCATTTAAAAATTACACTGCATTTTTAAACCCATCTGAAGAACCTGTTGCATCTATATTTAATGCTGTAGATATGGAAGGGCCGTTTAAAGGGCTTTCATTTTCAGGTTGCGGTGAAT
The DNA here is from genome assembly GCA_023436175.1 of Methanobacteriota archaeon. Classification (GTDB taxonomy): domain Archaea; phylum Methanobacteriota; class Methanobacteria; order Methanobacteriales; family Methanobacteriaceae; genus Methanobacterium_D. The sequence continues at coordinate 14,257 of JAEZKE010000066.1, read as the reverse complement.
TGAATCCACTGCAAAATGACCCTGAGATGAAAACAATAAAAACAGGAACTAAAGTGCTGTTGTGTGGATCTGAAGGAATTGTTCTTGGCAGTGGGACAAGGAGCGCTCCTGAAAAACCAAACTTGATGATCTCTGCAGATATGGCTGATATGGATCCACATTACCTGGGCGGGTTCAAAACAGCTGCAGGGCCAGAAGTTTTCAACAGTGTAGCTGCTGCAATCCCAATTCTAAACGATGAAATTTTGAAGAACACTTTTATCTTAAATAAGGATATACCGTTACCTGTTGCAGATATACGTGGAAGACATAAAGTTTTAGGGTTTACAGACTACGCTTCTGTCTGGAGTGATAATGATGAAAGACCAGTTTACAATCCTGAAGCATGTATGGACTGTGGGGTATGTATAGTACGGGAAAGATGTCCTACTGGAGCATACGAAGATATTTTAAATACAGGAAGATGCTTTGGTTGTGGTATGTGTGCCTACTCATGCCAACATGGTGCGTTCGAAATGAAACGTGGTGAATTGAAATTCAAAATGGATGATGAAGTTAGAGATGTGCCTATAATATGCAGGCAATCTGATATTAGACGAGCGCGGGAACTCACTGATGAACTTAAAAGAAGAATTCTTGAAGGTGAGTTTTCAATTTCAGGATGGTATTAGTTAAGTTTAATAGATTAACTAACTTTATTTTTTAGATATTGAATATTAATACCTAAATTAGTTGATGTCACTTTAAAATAAATAATTTAATTTATTAAATACTAACTTTTAAAACCAGGAACTTGAGGAGTTACCTGCGTATTTGAAAACAGGATAAGTCCTATAACAAATCCAAGTAGCAGTATCATAACCATGAAAAGACATATTGTACCTAAACTGATCCTTGATTTTTTTGTTTCAGGAACGTCATCTTCATAATTATAATAACTTTCATAATCAAGATTGTCTTGATAAGGAGATTCATAGTGTTTAGAAGTTCTTGCATCTCCATAGTACTTTCTTTTCAAAGGTTTTCGTTTATAATCCTCTTCTTCGTTAAAATGTGCATAATCTGATTTAGGATGAGGAATATCATACGTGAAATCTGATGGATCTGTAACTTCTTTTGAAGATCTCCTTTCAAAGTTTTCTTTGTTAGAATTTCTATAATTTTGCGACTGAAAATTATCAGGGGTAAACTGCTGTGAATTTCTATTATATTTCTTTTTTGAGGATTTAGAAGTTGGAAGTTCCATTCCGCAGTTAGGGCAGTATCTTTCTTTGTTATTTATTTCTGCCCCGCAGTTATCGCATATCATTTTTATCACTTATTTACGAGTTTAATAAATTTAACTACTTTTGATGTTTAAAATTTTTAAGATTAAATGAAAAATAAAATATTTTATCTGTTGTTGTGTTTAGGTATCTAAATCGTTTAGTTATTTATAAGTATTTAATAAACTATGAACTTAAATATTTAAAAGTATGTACTAATTTTTTAGCTATTACAGTTTTACTACATAAAGCACGTGATGATAAATTAAAAAAGATGTTATAAAATGTGTCATTTTTAAAATAAAAAAATAGGACCCTGCAGAAATTCGTAGAATTTCTGCGGCCGTCGAACACGAAGCCCTCAAAATCTACGGGGGCGTCAAAATTAAAAATTTTGACAGTGTTCGGTGCATCGAAATTAAAAATTTCGAATGTCTGCAAAATTAAAAATTTTGCAGCAGAGAAACGAAGTTTCTCATGCCGAGAATCAATAGCTATCAAAAACTTCGTTTTTGATGCCCCAAAAATCTCTGATTTTTGAGGGATTCTCCGGCCTCAAACACACAGTGTTTGGGGGGCCGAAAATTCATAGAATTTTTCGAGCAAAAACTCTCTTGAGAGATTTTTCCAGTTTAAACCAATTTTTAAAAGAACACCTTAAGGTGCTCCACCTGCGCCTCCAACATTTTTGCCAGTTATAGCATTTATGTGTATTTCGCCAACATTTGTTTCGTTATCTATAACAGGAACCACGTATATGTATTGACCGTCATTTTTGATCAATTTTGGTGTTCCTGCAGTTGCTCCTTGTACGTCAATGTATTTTTGGGCTATTTTCTGGGCTTCTGCTGAAGTTATTTTTGTTTTTTCTGTATTGTCTGATGCTTTGTTGTTATCTGATGCGCTGTTAGATGAGCTGCTAGTAACAGATGATTGCTGGGCCTGATTAGAAGTGTTAGCTGGATTTGTGTGATTTCCAGAAGCACCGAATACCAATGCTGCTGCAGCCAACATTACCACTACTGCAACTATCGATTTTTTAATCATCTTTCTTCCTCTTTCTTTATTTCTTTAGATTTAGAAAGGCAATGTAGCATATGTGCCTTTGTATGTCGCTGTTGAAGTTTTCCAGTTCTTAATAACACCGAACGTGTTGCTAGAACTGGTTGCATCTGCATTGTACCATTTACCGTTCACCCATACCTGAGCAATAACGTGTCCATACCAGTTACCCCTTGTAAACTGGGCTTTAACGTGTTCGTATCTTGCAGGTATTCCTGCTGCTCTTTCAAGAGCTATCAGTAAGTGGGCTGTGTCAACACAGTTTCCTGTTTTGGCGTTCAAAGTACCTACTGCACCATATTTGGTGTTGTAGTAAAATGAATAACCAATATTATCTCTTACCCAGTTGAATATTGCCGCTGCTTTGTCGTATGTGGAAGTTTTACCGCTTGTTATTTTCTTTGCCAGTGCTTGAATTTGTGAGTTGGTTACCTGGCAGTTGGTTGTTGCTTTGAGATACTGCTGTAATGATGCAGGTACTGGCGTTGATGTACTTGAAGTTCCAACGGTACTCCATGGTTTTACTGTAACATAACTTGGTAACCGATCGTTTGTTTTATAGAAAGCGAGCACCTTGGAGAATGAGTAAATTAAGGATTGATAATTTAATTTACCAAGACTACTGGTTGCATAATTTGGTAAAGCACCATTTGCATCTATAAACGCGTTAACTCTTTTAGCAAGATCTAAATAACCTGATTTAGTTATGCTACCGCTTTTAACACTTTCAGTAGGCTTTGCCGGACCATTCACATCTTTGAGTGTTATTGATGTTGTTTTTCCACTGTTTAACTGTAATAAACCTGCAGTCAGTAATTTTAAGAATTCTGGCATTTGCACTTGAGTTGTACCAATTGTCACGTAATTTGGGAGTTTGTGATTGGTTTCAATGAATGCTTTAACTCTTGCTGCTGCGTCAGTAATTTGACTTACAGTGAAGTTTTTTGAAGTTACTGTTGCAGTTTTTGTTTCTCCTGCAGCTGCTCCTGTTGTATTGTTTACAGTATTTGTTTCTGTACTTGTTGAATTTTTACTGTTGTTTAATGCAGTTTTAACTGCGTTTTGTGTGTTTGTTTCTGTACTTGTTGAATTTTTACTGATTGAACTTGTTGAAGTCACTGCTGGAATTTTTATAGCTTGATTAACACTTGTACTTGCTGTATCTTGTGCGATTGCTTGTGTTTTAACTGTGGTTTGATTAGTACTGACATTTGCTGTAGCAGTACCTGCATTCTGCACTGTTTTTACACTTTTATCGGTTGAATTTTGCGTTGCAACCGATTTATTTGCGTTGCATGTATTATTTAGTTGTATATTGGCTTTTTCTTGCACAGTACTGATATTAACAGTCTGTGTTTGTGCAGTACCTATGTCTGCTGCGCTTACGCCAGCTATACCCGTCAAAGATAGACTGGATATTAATAGGACTGCAAAAAGCAATTTCCTCGTAATTATACCGCCTCCGATTCCCAATCATGGAAAAACTCAATTAGAGTTTTCCTATGGGTAGGGAGTAGTTAATGCACTATACCATATAAATCTTTTGATTTTAATCCCAAAAAAAGGCACTTATTGGGCTCTTTTCATGATTTAGGACACGCTATGAGGTTATCGAAATAAGATCTTTGGGATGAACTCTCTCAATTATTATTTTCCCTAAAGCAGCTTATTTTAAACATTATTTACCAAAAAAAAGTATACGTATTACTTTTATAATATAATCATCATTACGTTAATCATTAAATAAATTCTATTAACATTCTATTTTAGTTAAACGAAGTTATTTGAGATTTTAAGAATTTTACTTATTTTTATTAAGTAATTACTAATTAATATATGGAAAAATTTATTAACAAAATTAGGTACTAACTTGCTCGAGAATTCATCAAAACTTATTGAATTTTATGAACTTTCGGTGTCTACAAAACTTTCAGTTTTGTAGTTGTAAAAATTGTAGATTTTTGTATGCCCCAAACACATCGCGTTTGGAGGATTTTTGTATAATTTAAATATTTGTTTAATATTAAAAAAATTAAAATTTCAAAGGTATAGTACGACATAAACACGATTAATACAAAATTAAAAATTTGAATGTTATTATTATATTGGAGTAAATATACTAAGATCAAAACAAAGTTTACATTAAATTAAATTTATTAAACCTACTCTTTTGTATAGTTAACCAATTTCTCAAGCTTTTGATGATTAGATATCCTGCGATTTTTTCATAGTTAGGAGCTCTGTAACTGGTTTAGTTTTGTTAATTTTGTTATATGCTGGTTACCGCACTCTTTTTAAATCGTTTGCTTATTTTAAATAATATTATCATTTTTAACCAGTTTAAGAAACATTAGAAAAGATAATATATCGTGCTAAGTTTTAAATTAAAAAGAAATAGGACCCTCAAACACACAGTGTTTGGGGGGCCGAAAATTCATTCGGAATTTTTCGAATCCCAAAATCACAGATTTTGAGGAATTTTCGAGCATAAAATCTCTTATATGAGATTTTTCCAGTTTAAACCAATTTTTAAAAGAACACCTAAGGTGCCTATGTAATTTTTGCCAGTTAAAGCATTTATTTTCAACATTTTTTTTATAACTGTAATGGCGTATTATGTGTTCACTGTCTATTTCAGTTAATATCTGTATTCTGGTACTTAATAGAATATTCAACGCATTTTTTGGATGTTTTCCAGATATTTCCGAATATTTTTGTTTTATTGTAATGCTGTTTGATGTTATCTGATCAGGTCATCAGATTTGTAACTGTTATTGTTAAGATATTGTTTTTCTCAAGCTGCTATTGGACTTTAGTAATTCAGAAGCACTGAAAACAGTGCTTTATAACCCATATAAGCAACTATAGATTTTTTAATTATACTCATCTTTCCTATTAGAAGGATATAGATGTGTATGTGCCATATACTGTCGCTGTCGATGTATTCCAATTATTAATCACACCAAATGTATTTCTGGAGCTACTTGCATCTGCATAGTACCATTTACCGTCTACCCAAACCTGACCAATAACGTGTCCATACCATGTACCACTTGAAAATTTAGCATAAACATGTTCATATCTTGCTGGGATTCCTGCTGCCCTTTCGAGAGCTACTAACAAGTGTGATGTATCGACACAGTTTCCTGTTTTGGCGTTCAAAGTACCTACTGCACCATATTTGGTGTTGTAGTAAAATGAATAACCAATATTATCTCTTACCCAGTTGAATATGGCCGCTGCTTTATTGTATGTGGAAGTTTTACCACTTGTTATGGATGATGCCAGTGATTTAATCTGTGAATTAGTCACCTGGCAGTTGGTTGTTGCTTTGAGATACTGTTGTAATGATGCAGGTACTGGTGTTGATGTATTTGATGTACTTGAGGTTCCAACGGTACTCCATGGTTTCACTGTAACATAATTTGGCAATCTACTGTTTGTTTTATAGAAAGCGAGTACCTTGGAGAATGAGTAAATTAAGGATTGATAATTTAATTTACCAAGACTACTGGTTGCATAATTTGGTAAAGTACCTTTATCATTTATAAATGTATTCACTCTTTTAGCAAGGTCTAAATAACTTGATTTAGTTATGCTACCGCTTTTAACACTTTCAGTAGGCTTTGCAGCATAGTTTATGTCTTTAAGTGTTATTGATGTTGTTTTTCCACCGTTTAACTGCAGTAAATTTGCAGTTAACAGTTTCAGGAAATCAGACATTTGCACTTGAGTTGTACCAATTGTCACATAATTTGGGAGCTTGTGATTGGTTTCAATGAATGCTTTAACTCTATCTGCTGCACCGTTGATCTGGCTTGCAGTAAAGCTTGGGGAGATCACTTTGGTTTTTGTTTCTCCTGCAGCTGCTCCTGTTGTATTATTTACAGTATTTGTTCCTGTACTTGTTGAATTTTTACTGTTGTTTACTGCAGTTTTAACTGCGCTTTTTGTGTTTGTTCCTGTACTTGCTGAATTTTTACTGATTGAACTTGTTGAAGCTGCTTCTGGAGTTATAGTTTTATTAGTACTGACATTTGATGTAGCAGTACTTGCATTCCCCATTTTTTTTACACTTTTATCGGTTGAATTTTGCCTTACAACCGATTTTGTCTCATTGTAAGTATTGTTTGTCTGTATTTCAGTATTTTCATGCACAGTACTGTTATTAACAGTCTGTGTTTGTGCAGTACCTACGTCTGCCGCGCTTGCGCCAGCTATACCTGCTAAAGATAGGCAGAGTATTAGTAGAACTGCAAAAGGCAATTTTCTTGTAATTATATCGCCTCCAATTACCCATCATGCGAAAAACTAAATAGGGTCTTTCTATGGGTAGAAAATAGTTAATATTCCATATTATATAAATATTTTGATTTTAATTTGGAAAAAAAGTATGATTTGAGCCTTTTTTATAATTTGGGACATGATAAGGGGTTATCTAAATAGAATATTTGGGATGAACTCTCTCAATTATTATTTTCCTTAAATTAGCTTATTTTAAACATTGTTTATCAAAAGAGACTATACTCATTACTTTTGTAATTCATTCATTAACATCATAATTCTTAAATAAACTTTTTTAACGTTTTATTCAGGTTAAAATGAGTCATTTGTTATTTTAAGAATTCCATTTATTTTCATCAAATAATGGGTATTTATTATGTTCACAACATTCATAATGGAAATAAATATCAATTAGTTTCTATATAAATTAATTATTAACATTGTTTTTTTTGAATATTAAACCTTTATACAAACCGGGGCATAAATGGGGTTAATCTAAAATTGTAAATATATAAATTAGTATTAATAAGAAATAAACCTGCTAAAAACAAGATAAAACTGAATATTCAGGCTAAATTTATTAAACCTAACTTTCTTGCATATTTAACCACTTCTTCAAGCTCGGAGTGGCTTGGATATCGTGTAATTTCTTTACATTTATAAGCCCTGTAAACTGGCCGATACTGCCCCATAATATTTACAACAGTTTTTTTTCCTAAATTATCCCTTATCCATTTTAAGATGGGCTTTGAGCAGCATTCAACATGCCCTGGAAGTACAAGGTGCCTTATGATCATATCTCCAGAATTTTTTGCCATTTTATGGTTCCTTGTTATAGTTTTCCAGTAATTTGGAACATTAGAAAGCTTTTTTGCACATCCTTCTGGACCATATTTAAAATCACTTAAAAATAGGTCAACAAATCCATCAAGAAGCCTCATGGCATCGTTACTCATGTAAAAATTACTGTTCCAGACTACAGGGATATTTTCATTACATAATTTCATGGTCTTTAAAATATAGAGTGAATTGGGAGTTGGATCCCCTCCAACGAAGTTAACATTCCGTGAGCCTTCTTTTCTTCTTCTGTCGATTATTTTTGCAAGTCTTTTTTCGCTTATTTCTGCTCCTGCTCCTGGCAACTGGCTTATGTCAAAATTTTGACAGTAAATACATTCAAAATTACAGCCTGTAAAAAAGATAGTATGGCTGGGTATAAGTGGAACTTCCTCGCCAGTGTGTACAAATTCAGACGCTATTTTTGGTTTTCCAACGCCACAAAAGCCTTTATTTATGGTTCTGTTAGCGTAGCATTTCATTTCACAAAAATAACAGTTTTCAAATATTTTTTCTGCAATTTTTATTTTTAAATCAAGATAAGAAAAACCAGGCTTTTTCAGGCCATTAAATGATATTGTATCAAATATTCTTATAAATTCACTGTGAATACGCTCATGTTCTCTCCAAAGAGAGTTAATATCTTCACTTTTTCCCGCTTCTATCATTGAAGCTACTTTGACCCTTGATGGCCTCTTGTTTAGCATAATTTCAAAATAAGTGGAAAGTTCATTTATGATGTTATTCATTGATTTAACTTTATGCTTTGAAGATTATATATTTAGTTCAAAAGTATTAACTAAGTTAAATATAATAATAAATGATCATTATGACAGAACAGTTTGAAGAAATAAAAAATGCTTTTCAGGATAACTGCAGTGAATGCAGGCTAATTGACCAGAAGATAGCCATAATTGTGGAATTTAAAAACGAAGAAGACGCAGAATGGTTTGAAAACAACATTGTATATCCTGAAGGAACCATGAAAAAATCTCCCCTGAAACATGTGATGAAAGTTTCTGAAGAATCTAAAAAATTCGCTGAACCATTTTTTGGACGTACATACACATTTGAGGTTAAAAATAAGGATGAATTAATCCATAAATTAAATAAAAGATAGTTTCAATTATATTGGCGGTGATAATTTGCCGAAGGAAGAATGGAAAAAGTTACCCCGAATTGAATTGATTCCAATACCGGAAGATGTAAAAGTACCTAAAGATATACCTGCTTCGGAAGTCCGTATTCCTTCAACATATACAGGGCAGGATGTTGGATATGAGGATGAAAAAGGCAATACTGTGAATGAGAATGAAGCTACTCATCTACGATTTACAGGAATAGATAGAAGATCAGATATTGTTGTAGGTCCTGTAAAACCTAGAGGAATGATTAAATTAAATCTATATCTTAATGACGAGGAAATACCTGTAGTTAAGGAAGAATCGTCCCATGTTAAAAGTAAAGTACTCACTGAAAGTTATAGGCCACTTAGATCATGAATAATTGAATTTAAATCAGTATCTCTAAAATTAAATCTTTTCTTTTTATTTTAAGTGGTAACTGATTTTTAAAAAATGAGTGTAGATTTGGTCAATTCCAAATCTTTACTAAATATAGAAATAAAAGTAACTTAACCTACAACCCTTAAATTTGGGGCCAGAATACGGGGGATAATAAAAGGTCCGCGTTGCCGGGTTTCTTTAGAACCGCTTGATGCATTTTTCATAACATCAAATATATTTCCAGATAACATGGCTTTTTTAACGGGGTAACTGATCTCTCCATTTTCTATTTTAAATGCATTGTTGGCCTCAACTGAAAAGTCTCCTGAGATTGGGTTGGCTGTATGTGCACCTAACACATCTGTTACAAGTATTCCTTCTTTAATATCAGGAATTTCAAGAGTATCATCAAACTCAAGAACAAAATTACTTAAACCTACTGAAGGCATATCTGCAAAGGAAGACCGCATACCATTACCTGTACTTTCTGTATTTCCTTTTTTTGATGTGTATATATCATATATGAAACTTTTTAGAATTCCATCCTGAATTACGGCAGTTTTTTGGGTAGGAGTTCCTTCTCCATCACTTATTGAAGAAGCAAGCCCTCCCTCAAATGTACCATCATCATAGATACTTAATGAATGCGAAACAACTTCCTCTCCTATTTTATCTGCAAAAATAGATCTACCTCTCTGGACATTATCTGCGTTAATGGCGCCGACAAATGTTCCAAGAAGACCTGCGGCTGCGCGATAGTCAAGTAAAACATTAGTATCTTTTGTTTCTACAGGTTTGCCATTTAAAGAATTTTTGGCAATCTGACACGCATTATCTGCAATCCACTCTGGATTGATATCAAAGAGTCTTGATGAGTCACCTTCATATGCTGTGGATATCTCTCCATTTTCCTCGGCATTCACTGCTATAAACCCTGAAAATGATGTTCCTATTTCTTTACAGTTTACACTGTTTGAGTTTAAAATTAAACTCTCTGTTTTTCCTGCAGAAAATCCTCCAGAGGTTGGTTCACATTTTTCCTCTTCGACTGTATTTATCATAGTTTTTGCAAAATCTATGGAACTTTCAATATCCATTGATTCATTTTTTTTATCATAGGTGCCTTTAACTTGACTGTATTTGGATTCTTGGGCAAAGTTGAAATATTCATCCGCGATGTTTGATTTTGCATTGAATATTGCATTTTTTGCTGTTTCATCAATTTTATCAATATTAGTTGTATAAGAAAAGCCCATTTTTCCTTCTAAAATCACTCTTACACTTATTCCGTAGGTAATTTCTTCTTTTGCAAAACTAATTTCATTTCTCTGGATGTCTACATCAATACTTTTTTCCCTTTCTATATAAACTTCTGCATAGTCAGAATCCTTTAAAGCAAGATTTAATGCATGTTCTGCAGTATTTATCATTTAAAACCTCCAGTTTTATAGGGTAATGTATTAATAATGCATGTTTTGCAGTATTTATCATTAACCTCTAAATAATTAAACATTAAATTATTTATTTAAAATGAATTTTTCAATTGCTTCTGCAGCCCCATCACCATAGGCTTTTTTTGTTACATAATCAGTATTTTCTTTAAGTTCTTCATCGGCATTTGAAACAGCAACTTTGAATCCTGCAACTTCTAAAAATTCAAGATCGTTTTCGCTGTCGCCTATTGCGAGTATTTCATCAGTGGTGATTCCCATATCTTTTGCAACGATTTTAAGTGATTTTCCTTTATTAACTAAAGGATCTGTAATGTGTATTGCAAATTTAGTGTCATATACCTCAACATCAAAGTTTTTTACAGTATCCTTTACAATATCTACGTCAATTTCACGCTTTATTGCAATTTCAGATAATCTAAGATCTGAAAATTCTGTTTTTGTCACCTTCTGTTGTGATTTCAAAAATTCATAGGCATGTCTGCATTTTTCAATATCGCCGAGAACTAAATTTCTTTTTGTGGTATATACAGCCCCACCATTTTCACATACTATACCACCAGAGGTACCTAACATTATAGACACCATCTTCGCTGTGCAGAGTACATTTCCGGTTACTAATATAACAGGATAACCTTTTTCTTCTGCTTTTCGCAGTGCCTTTATCGCATTTACACATATCTTCCGATTTTTATCAGTAATTGTACCATCTATGTCTACAGCAATTGCTTTCATTAACGACATTACTCCAATTATTTAAAAATATATTGGGGCCATACTGAAAATGTTATTTTTTTCATATACTGGCTCTTTGAAATTACAATTAGGGATTTTCGGCTATTTAAAACTGGAATTAAAGTGATCCATATCTAAATGCTATGTTGCATGTTCCTTCTTTACTGACCATACATGCTCCAATTGGGTTCATAGGATTACACTTGGTTCTAAAGAGTTTACATTCTTCAGGCCTTGCAATTCCTCTTAAAATTGGACCGCATATGCAACCTGTTGGAACTTTTTCACCCTGTTCTACCTGAATATCGAACCGTTCCCTTGCATTAGAATCTACAAATTCATCCTTTATTTCATAGGTAGAATTAGGAATCTCTGGAAAACCTCTCCATTCTTTATCTTTAATGTAGAAAACCTCATCCATAAGCTTTTGAGCCTTTATATTTCCTTCTTCTCTAACGGCTCGTTTGTATTCATTTTGAATTTCTGCTTTACCTTCATCCATCTGTTTTAATATCATATAAATTGCAATAAGAATGTCAAATGGATTAAATCCTGCTACAACTTGAGGGATGCCATATTTTTTAGAAAATATTTCATAAGGTTTTGTTCCTATTATTGTTGAAACATGACCGGGTTCTATAAGTGCATTTAAGTTCACTTCTCCGGATTCAATTAAAAATTTGAGTGCAGGAGGTATTAATCTGTGACAGGATAAAATTGAAAGATTCTTTGGAAGTCCTGAAACTATTTCTGCTGCAGTGGTAGGTGCAGTGGTTTCAAAACCGGCTGCCATAAATACGACATCGTTATCAATCTTTTCTGCAATTTCAACTGCATTGTTTATTCCATAAACTATTCTTACATCAGCACCTTCCGCTTTTGCATCTGCTAATGTCCCGGTTGTTCCGGGAACCCTTAACATATCTCCAAATGTTGTAATGGTAACGCCTTTCCGTGCAAGATACAGGCATTCATCAACTTCTATTGAAGGTACACAACAAACAGGACAACCTGGACCTGCTACTATTTCTACTTCCTTTGGAATCAATGATCTTATTCCATGTTGCATTATGGTATGTTCATGAGAACCACATACGTGCATTATTTTAACGGGCCTTGAAATGTTTTCAATGCGTTCTACTATTTCTTTGGATAGATTTTTCATGATGTCACCTTGATCTCTTTTCGTTGTTAATTGTATTAAATCATCTTTTGTGTAGTTATACTCATTAAATCCTTTGAATATTAAACGGGTAAATTTAAGGATATTTATTAGTCAATAACTTTAAATTAAACAATTAGTTTATTGTTCATATATTGTTAATACATTGTTATATAATTGCTGATTTATTATTTTTATTGAATTTTAATACGGCGTCTATGGGTATTTAATGAAATAGAAAACCTTCATTATTTGAAATTAATTATGTGGGAATATAGCAGTTTCATTTCATTAATTTTATATTTAGGACATATTTATCAAATAATATTAATTAAAAATCATTTATATATGATTGTAATAAATACAAATTGATTATTCTAGTCTGTATAGATCAGATTAGTTGAATAGTAAAATTATCAAAAAATTTATTATTATAAATAACAAAAAAATTAATACAAAAAAGTAAATATGGCTGTTTGAGGTAACTAATATCGAAAATGATCTTATGGCTTTCTATAGGTAAATTAAGTTTTAATAATAAAAATAGGTACTTATTTATGAATCAACGGGATCAACTGTTTTCAATTTACAGAGCTCGGAGAAATTCAAGCGTTACAATTAAATATCTATACTATTTAAATTATTTTAAAAGCCATTTTTAAATAGTCATAATAACCTTTAGGATTATAAATATCGGTAGGTAATATGAAAGTTGCAGTGGTCGGATTGGGAACAGAAGGTAAAAAAGCTGTTAAGTCCCTTATTAATTATGGATATAAAGTTTATGCTTCTGATATGCAAAAAAACGTGGAACTAAATTATAACTCTGCTATAGATCTTGATCTTGGATATCATGATTTTGATAAGATAAATTCTGCAGATGCAGTTGTTTTAAGTCCAAGCTTGTGGAGTAGCAAGATAGGTGAAAAAATAAGATCTCGTAAAAAATCTTTATCTGATATTTTAGCAGATCATAAATCTATTTTTACAATAGGCGTAACAGGAACCAATGGTAAAACAACTACCTGCTTCATGATTAAAGAGATACTTGAAAAAGCAGGTTTTAATGTGCTTATTGGTGGAAATGCTGGTGGAGGATTTGGAGGATATACAAAACTTATATTAGAAACCTCTAAACAAAAATGTGACATTTTGATAGTTGAAGTTTGTGATATGACCCTTGATTTTTGTTCTTATGCATTTGATTTTGATTTGGTAGTTGTAACCAATATAGGACATGATCACATGGATTTCCATAATTCTCTTGAGAACTACAGAAACTCGTTAAGTAGATTTTTAAAGGGTAAAACAGCTATATTAAACGAACAAGATGAATTCTTATCAGGAATTAAAGATTTTCCTGCCGAAACGTTCTTTTTTGGAAATGGGCATAGGGATCTTAAATTGTTCGGTAAATTTAACCTTCAGAATGCAGCGGCAGCTGAAAAAGTTGCCCAATTTTTAGAGATTCCACAAAACGATATTGACGATGCGTTAGGTGAATTTAGAGGTGTTAATGGAAGATCAGAAACCTTGAATTTATCCGGATGTAATTTTGTGGTTGGAAAAACAGATAATGTTGATGCAACTGCAGCAGTACTTAATGAGTTAAAATTTGATGTGGCCATAATTGGTACGCCCCGAAAAAATGAAACCTGCAGATATGAAATTTTAAAGGAAGTAGTTAAAGCTAATCCTGAAACTATAATTCTATTTCCAGGATTAGATAATACAACTGATATTGCATTTGAAAAACTAAAAAATGAAGGTTATGATGGAACCGTTAAAATAATAGAAAGTACGGCGGACGTTGTAGACTTTGCAGTGGAATGCAGTGAAAAATGTAAAAATATATTTATAGGTGGAAATGGCCAAACTAAACTTATAGAAATACAGGAAACACTACGGAGATTAACAAAGGATGATACAGTGATTAGGGGCAAAAAAGTACTGATA
>JAEZKE010000028.1 GCA_023436175.1 Methanobacteriota archaeon | reverse complement strand
ACTGCAGCATCAGTAGCTCTGGCAGATGCAGGAATACCAATGAAAGATTTGGTCGTTTCCTGTGCAGCTGGAAAAGCAGATGGTAATGTGATACTGGATCTCTCAGAAGATGAAGATAAAGAAGGTGAAGCTGATTTACCTATTGCCATAATGCCAAGATCTGGTGAAATAAGCCTTCTCCAGATGGATGGACATATGACACCTGATGAATTTAATAAAGCATTAGATCTTGCAATTGAAGGATGTAAACAAATCAGTGAAGCGCAGAAAAACGCCATTAAAAACAGGTACGGTGAAGAAAATGGTTAATATAGTTCCTGAAATTACAAGAAAAAGTATAGTAGAACTTATTGAAAATGGGGAACGTGCAGACGGCAGATCAATGGATGAATACAGAGATATATCTGTTGAAGTAGGAGTAATTGAAAAAGCCGAAGGATCTGCAAGGGTTAAAATAGGTAACACTCAATTAGTAGTAGGGATAAAACCTCAAATTGGTGATCCTTTTTCTGATACACCAAATGTAGGCGTGTTAATGACCAATTCTGAATTGTTACCAATGGCATCACCATCATTTGAACCAGGCCCACCAGATGAAAGATCTGTAGAACTCGCAAGAGTTACAGACCGCTGTTTAAGAGAAGGCCAAATTTTAGATCTTGAAAAACTGTGCATAATCAAAGGTGAAAAAGTATGGATGATATTTGTAGATATCCATGTTTTAGATTATGACGGTAATTTAATGGATGCTGCAGTTTTAGGAAGTGTTGCTGCACTTACAAGCGCAAAGATACCAAATGCAGTCGTTGAAGATGATAAAATTGTCTTGGACGAAGAAAATACTGTTGCATTACCTGTAAAGGAAAAACCTTTAATGTGTACATTTGCAAAAATAAATGGTGAACTTATCAATGATCCATCACTTGATGAAGAAAACGTCATGGATGCCAGAATCTCAATAGGAGTAAGAGAAGACGGCAGTATTTGCGCAATGCAAAAAGGTGGAGAAATGCCTCTAACAAAAGAAGAAATAATTAGCGCAGTCAGCAGAACCATTGAAAAAACAAAAGAACTTAGAGAACATTTACCATAAATTACTAAAAATTTACAAGGTGATTAAGATGACAAGAACAAAAAAAGTAGGAGTAACTGGAAGGTTTGGCGCAAGATACGGAAGAAAAGCCAAAAGAACAGTTAAAGGTATAGAAGAAAAAATGAAAAAGGACCACACATGTCCTAAGTGTGATAGAATAGGCGTTAAAAGAGTAAGCGCTGGCATATGGAAATGTAGAAAATGCGGAACTACATTTACCGGAGGAGCATACGTTCCACAAACTCCAATGGCCAAAACAGCTGCAAGAAACATCAAAAGGATAGTTGGAGAAGGAAGTTAATCCTTCTTGAACTCAATATTTTTTTAAAAAAAATTTTGGGTTAGTAAAAAACTTCGTTTTTTACACGTCAAATATTAGAAATATTTGGAGTTACCAAAATAGAAAATTTTGGTACGACAAAAAAATTGAAAATAAATTTTTGGAGTTATCAAAATCGGAGATTTTGATACAACAAAATTTTTGATAAAAAATTTTGGGGGTTTATAATTTGTACAAATGTGCAAAATGCGGAACTTTAGTTGATCTTAAAGGATATACTGAAGCAAAATGTCCAAAATGCAGGTATAGAATTCTATTTAAAGAAATTCCACCTGTTAAAAGAGATATAAATGCAAGATAATTGCATAAAGGTATTATATGCTGATAACAACATCAAGGAAACCATCTAATCGAACAAGATCATTTTGCCATGACTTAAGTCATGTTTTAAATGCAAAATATGTAAATAGAGGCAAAATGAGCTTTAGAGATGTTTTAATTAAATCAGCTTCATTAGGATTTCAAGAAATAGCTGTAGTTTCTCAAATAAAAGGAAACCCAAGTAAAATTGAAATATATAATGAACATAATGAATTGCTGTTATTCCTAAAAATAACGGTATCCCTTTTAAATTTAAAAGGGAGAATAGACTCTGATGCCCTCAGCATCAGATGTGAAATAGAAGAGATTAAAAATCCTCTTATTAACACCCTGAACGTTCCCGAAGGGAATTCCAACAAGAATTTGATCTGGGTTAAAAAGGGAGAAGGGGAAAATAAAGCTATATTAGAGTTTTATGATAAAGATGGTTCAATTAGAGATCCACGAATTTACGTTAAAAGCTGGAGATTTAAATGAATATTCCAGAGCACGTGAAAGCAGAATTTAAAATTAAATTTGATAGTTTAAATGAAGCAAAATTAATTTTAAAATCAATTGAACCGGAAATTCAAACTGCACCATCTGAAAGGTCTTCTGTTAAAATAAATTTAGAAGGGAAGACTTTAAAATTAATAATTGATGCTGAAGATACTTCGTCTCTTAGAGCATCTGTTAATTCATATTTTAGATGGATAACACTATCATATGAGGTTAATTCATTAAAAAGTGACCTTGAAGATAGTTAATTAGTAATAGAAAAAAATTTTAGAGGTGATATAATGGAACTTCCTCAAAATGTACAACATCAATTAGCTCAATTCCAGCAAGTACAGCAGCAAGCTCAGGCAATTTCAATGCAAAAACAAAGCGTCGACTTACAGTTAAAAGAAACTAAAAAAGCTGTTGAAGAGCTAAACAAAGTTGAAGATGACACTGATGTTTACAAAACTGCCGGAACATTACTTATTAAAGTCCAAAAAGATGAAATGACTAAAGAACTTGAAGATAAAATAGAAACACTAGAGCTTCGTGAAAAAACTGTCCAAAGGCAGGAAGAGCGAATCATGAAAAGGCTTCAGGAAATGCAGACTTCTATTCAAGAAGCAATGAAAGGGACAGGAATACAGTAGAGGTCAGTTAATAAATTTTTAACTGATTTCATTTTTCCAATTACATTTATTGTATTTTTAGATAGTTTCTATTTTTAACATATAAAAAAGAAAATTTATTTTATTATTTTAAACAATTTCAAAACTTTTAAGATAAGTTCAAAATTCTTATAATACATAACGAAATAATTGGATAGTTCTAATTCTTTCTTTAACTTTCTACTATTCAAACGTTATATCATTATATGTTTAGCTTTAGGATTGTGTGTAAAAGCACATATCTACAAAATCATGTTCATACTTAGTTAATATGTATCAAAAGTGAATTTAATGCTAAATAATAAAATTAAAAAGTGTAGATTAAAATGGGAAAACTGAAAAAATTAACTGATGAAGACCTCGATGAAATCTCTGAAATTGCAGTATCATCAGCTCAAGATTTCGTCTTATCTAAAGTCTCTAAAAAAGAGATCAATGATATTGATATCAATATAGAACTTAATTACGAAGATGTTCTGGATGTAAACATTACAGTTAACATTTTATTTGATGATCTTTCCACTGCAGATACAAAAATTGCAGATGAAGCAGCCGATCATGCCCTTTTAGAAGTTGAAAAGTTTTTAGATAAAATCTGATTTACACTCAAAAATCGAAGCCTGTGAAAACACAGTTTTCACGGCATCAAAAACTTCTTTTTTGATAGTCAACAAAAATCAAAGATTTTTATGGCCGATGAAATTATAAATTTCGCGGTTCAAGAAACCAAAGATTACAAATCATTAAAAAATGCTATGCATTTTTTACAGATTCAATTTGTTGCCCCGAAATCATAGATTTCGACGACACAAAAGCTATAGGTTTTTGAGGATTTTGACAGATTTTCATATGCACCAAAAATCAAAGCCAATGAACACGTAGCATGCGAAAACTCCGTTTTCGCTGCGTCAAACACTTTGTGTTTGGCAGTGTCTATGGCATCAAAACTGTAAGTTTTGACAGATTTTTGAGGGTTTTCTCTTTTTAAATTAAATGTCCAATTTTAAATGTCCAAATTTTATTTTAAATAACATAGAAACTATTAAATATCAAAAAGACTAATTCTATAATAGTAATAAAAAAATTTATAATAGTATTAACAAATCATTTATTGTTTACCAAGCCCCTCCTTAAGACTCCATGAAGTTTAGGGATCTAAATACCATTAGATCCCTGAACGGAGTTGTAAATGTTATAGGACATCTAAATAGAAATATTTTTCGCTCAAATGTATAGATGTTCTATTTGCCCTTTTTTTAGAAATTGTTTAAGTTATTCAGATTTTAACATTAATCATATAAAATTATATGGAAATATTGATTTATTTTATATATTAAAATAAAACCCTAATTCTGAGTATTGATGGATTCTAAATCCAAAAAATAATTTAATTAAAATAGATTTAAGTATATAACTTTATATAGAAATACTGCTTTATTTTATAACACTAAACACGTAAAAAACCCAATAACATTAATGGATTGAATAGTATATGATAATACCAGTTTTAGATCTTAAAAATGGAATGGTAGTATCTGGAAAATCAGGTAAAAGAGAAACTTATAAACCACTCAATACAGTATTCTATAAATCAGCCTCTCCAAAAGGAATTGCGAAATCTTTAAGCGATGCAGGTGCAGTTAGGATATATATAGCTGATTTAGATTCAATAGAAGGCATAGGATCTAACTTTGATGTGATTGAAAAAGTAAATAAATATATTTCTGTGATGCTTGACTGCGGCGCAAAAAACGCTTCTGATGTTGAAAAAGCGCTTGAAGTGGCTGATAAAGCCATCATTGCAACAGAAACCCTGAAAGATATAAATGATCTCAAAGTCATTTTTGATAAATTTGAGAAAAATAGATTAATTGTAAGTATTGATATAAAAGATAATAAAATATTCAGTAAACATTTAAATATTGATTTAAATGATTTTATAAGACAAATAAAAGAATTAAATCCTGAAGAAGTCATATTACTTGATATTTCGCAGGTTGGAACAGAAAAAGGTGTGAATAAAGGACTTATAAAAAAATTCCTGACACTCCCCTTAATTATAGGGGGAGGAATAACCTCTAACGATATTAAAAAACTTGAGGATATGGGCATAAATAAATTTTTAGTTGGTTCTGCATTACATAATGGAAAGTTATCCCTCAAATAAGGATTTTAAAATTATTCAGGTAAAAAAAATGTCAAATATAACACTCATAGGCCCCGTAACAAATGACACCATCATAAAAAATAATTCAACATATAAATCGGTAGGCGGGGCAGTCTATTACCAGTCCAGTGTTTTAGAACATCTGCAGATAAATACTAACGCTATCATAACACTTGCTAAAAAGGATGAAGAATTATTGAATACTTTTTCAAAAAATATAAAACTTTTTCCCATATTTACAGATGAGACAATAAAATTTCAAAATATTTATCCAGATAACAACCCAAATCACAGAATACAAAAAGCACATATTCCCCATAATCCCATAGAAGTCAAAGATATTGTACATTTAGACTTAAGAGACTGCGATGCTATACTTTTAGGTCCATTATGTCCCCATGATATTCCAGTTGAGACCATTGAATATTTATCTAAATTAAAAATTCCAATATATTTAGGTGCACAGGGATATCTAAGACATTTAAAGCATGATGAAATAGTTTTAAGGCCATGGACCCAATTTCAAAAATTCCTGAAATTTATAAAAATTTTATTTATGGATGAAAATGAATCTGCCACTATCTTAGGTAAGCAGCTTTCCATAGATGATGTTGCAAAAACATTAGCCTCATTTGGTCCAGAAGAAGTGATTATAACTCAGGGAAGTAAGGGATCAACGGTTTATTCTAAAAAATTAGGTAAAACATATAAAATTCCTGCTTTTTCCCCCAAAAAGATAGAAGATCCTACCGGCCTTGGCGATACATACATGGCAGCGTATGCTGCAAGGAAACTTGAAATAGAGGATCCAAAAATGTGCGGTATATTTGCTTCTGCAGCATCAGTTATAAAACTCGAAAATAAAGGTGCATTTAAGGGAAATATAAAATTAATCCATGAAAGATGTAAAAATTACTCTAAACTTATGGAATAGTATATTTTACTATGTTTCACAGTATTCTAAATTAATAGTCAAATTTAAAAGTAATATTGACTTAGACACAGCCAGTACAAGTAATGCCTCACATTAAATAAAAAAAGGAATATTTAAATTCCTAAAACGAAAGGTAGGACTACAAAGGGCAAGATCCCTGCAACGAAGAAAAGTCCAATTCCTCCAAGCATATATTCCCTTTTTTTATCCATTATACCTGAAGCAATGAGCAATACCGCGAAAAATCCCATTATTGGTGGAAGTATGTGTGAATATAATAGAAATCCGCTGGAGAGTGCATCTACCATGTTAAATCACCTGTTAATTAATTAATTTCAAATTATATATGAGTATCTTTTTATTTATTGGTCCTTATTTTGACATTAAGAAAACCGTAGCTTGCAATAAATCCATGATTTTTGACAGATTTTCGAAAGGTTAAAAAATATTTACATTTTTTAAAATTTAAAGTTTTTCAAATTTAACTTAAAGGCCCCTTGAATTTATCCAACTTATCCAAAAAGCCCCTTTGAATAAAAACTTAGCCTAAAGGCTACACTGAGAAACACGTTTCTCAGTTAGTCTAAAGGTTCCATTGAAAAACTTGTTTTTCAATTTAACCTAAAGGCCCCCGCTGAAATAAAAAAATTTCAACTCAGCCTAAAGGCTCCGTTGAACAAGTTCAACTTAGCCCACGGGCTCCACTGAAACAAGTTTACTGTGAACAATATATGCTGCTCTGGAATATCCAGTAGGCCAGCATGTTATTAACCATAACTCAGGTGTGGTGGTTGACTGGTAATTTATAGAAGTACCTTTAACTCCCCATCGTATATCGTCTCCATTAGATGTAACTTCATAGGTGTATTTTTTCTGAGTTAAATAATCATTTATTATTATAGGATCTCCAATTTTTAACTGAGTTATTCCACTAAATGGAGCAGAATGTGTTGTATGGTGACCTAATAATGCAGTTTGTCCATTTTCTCCAGGATAGTAGCTGGTTGGTATGAAGTAAACTGCAGCATCATTAACGGAGTTGGATGTTAACTGCCAATCTGCACCTATAGTGGGCATTATAAGTTCAGCCCATCCCCTAATTTTATTTGAGTTAGTTACACTATCATTTATTTCAATACTGTTAATTATTGTGTTTAATTCATTTCCAGCAGCACTGACATCTAATCCTGAGTTATCAGTACTGACACTGCCAGGACCTGTATAAATTATACCATAAAGTGCATTATTTTTCTGGAACCATATTTCTTTCCGCTGTTTTGATCCAGTATCTCCCTGTAAGTTATAATCACTTTCATAACCAGTGGTTCCGCTTATATTAACATTTTTAGTGGATACAAGCTGGAAATTTTTATCAACAGTACCAATACCATTCAACTGGACATGATTAGCTAAATTATATCCAGGAGGTATACGTTCTTTAACAAGTGTGATATTTAATCCAGAATTATCTGAAAATGAAGCTATATTTGATCCAGTTCCATTAATTTCATCTAACCCCCCAGGATAATCAAAAGAAATTTCACCATTATCAAAATGTTTTGCTTGTGTTCCTATCCCATTATTACCCAAATCCAATGCAAAAATAACAACGACCACTATGGCCAGTAAAATTATTAAATAAGTATTCAAATGTTTCAATTGTTAGTCTCTCCCCTAATCTTGATGTTGTATAATATTATTACAATCTAATTTTCATTACTTATTAAAGTTATTATAAGTAATAACTAATGATAGACTATTAAAACAAAGTCATAATCATTAAAAATGATGTATGAACTTAATCTATCAATATATTATTTATAAAACATAACTAAAATATTTTACATCTCAAAAAATAGAAAATAAAAGATCATTAGTTTATGTAATGTAAATAGTAAAGATAAAATTATTAAACTATTTTATCCCATATAATTTAAAGAACACCGGAATGAATGAAATGAAAATTAAAATTTTATCATGGAATGTAAATGGTCTAAGGGCAGTACATAAAAAAGGATTCATCGAATGGCTTCTAACTGAAAATCCAGATATATTATGCATTCAAGAAACAAAAGCTGCAAGGGAACAGCTTCCAAGAGCTTTAAAAAGTATTTCAGGGTACCATGCTTATTTCTGTGAGGCAGGAAAGAAAGGTTACAGTGGTGTAGCCATATACACTAAAACAAAACCCCAAAGCGTAGAATATGGATTTGGAATCAAGAAATTTGACAGTGAAGGCAGAATATTAATTGCAGATTATGGAGATTTTGTTCTCCTCAACATATATTTCCCAAATGGCAAAATGTCCGATGAAAGGCTTGCCTACAAGTTAGAATTCTACGATGCACTCCTTGATTATGCAAATAAATTAAAAGAAAATGGTAAAAACGTGGTAATCTGCGGGGACCTGAATACTGCACATAAAGAGATAGATATTGCAAGGCCAAAAGCAAATGAAAAAAATTCGGGCTTTTTACCTATAGAACGTGCATGGATTGATAAATTTCTAAGTCAGGGTTATATTGATACGTTACGAATGTTCAATAAAAATCCAGAACAGTATACATGGTGGAGTTACAGAGGCGGTGCCAGAAGTAGAAATGTAGGCTGGAGACTTGACTACTTCTTTATAAATAAAGAGTTTAAAGATAAAGTAAAATTCGCATACATACTTCCAGAAGTAATGGGGTCTGACCACTGCCCTGTTGGTTTAGATGTCGAAGTGGAATAGCCATAATTTACTTTTAATTTTATTTTTAACACTTTAAATTTATTAAATTAAAGAATAAATAATTAAACTAACTAAATTTACATTAATAGCTTTAAATAACATTTTATTTTTAGTTCTATTTTAAAGATAAGTAACGAGTTCAATTTTAAATTTTTATGCAGATTAATAACAGACATACAAGAAGAAAAAGTATAAATCTTAGTTTTGTTTATAATCATGAAAAGAAGCTTAAAACTTGAATTTAAAATAACAACATGTTTTATTAATTCACATAATAGAATTATGAATAAAATATGAAGTTTTTTATTTGATTCTTATTTTGACTCAAAATTAGTTAAGGAAATAACCAATGATAGAAAAGACTTTAAACTCATTGAAATCAAAAAAATGGTATAAAAACAGGTTAGAGCATATACGTGTTTTAAAACCTCAAAAAGCAGTTTATGGAGATACTAAAGCTGTATTACCACAATTTATAAAGAATTACTTGCACAAAAATAATATAAAGCTTTATAAACACCAGTGCAGTGCCATAGATATGCTGCGAAGCGGGAAAAATGTAATTATAACCACGCCTACAGCTTCTGGTAAAACTCTTGCTTTTAATATACCCATTTTTGAGAAATTGAGTCAAAATAAAGATGCAACAGCACTTTACATCTATCCAGCAAAAGCTCTTGCAAACGATCAGTTAAAATCCATGAAAGAGCTTGAGAAATACTGCGGAATGAGTTTTAATCCAGAGGTATATGATGGAGACACTCCCCCCTCAAAGAAAAGAAAAATTAGGAAAGATTCCAGAATAATTATAACTAACCCTTACGAACTGCACAATGTTTTACCATGGCACCACCAGTGGGAAAATTTCTTCAGCAATCTTAAATTTGTTGTAATAGATGAAGCACACCAGTACAGGGGTGTTTTTGGGTCCAATGTTGCATTTTTAATAAGAAGATTCCAGAGGATCTGCAATTATTATGGATCCAATCCTCAATTTATTTTATCCACAGCTACCCTCGCAAACCCTGTTGAATTCAGTGAGAAACTAACTGGTCTAAAATTTAATTTAATATCTGAAGATGGTTCCCCTAAAGGAAAAAAGCATTTCATATTTTATAATCCTTATTATGATGGAGTTGGAAAGACAACAACACACGTAGAATCCCAGGGCCTGTTCCAGTTGTTTGTATTGAATAATTTACAGACCTTATGTTTTACTACCTCCAGAAAAATGGCCGAATTAATTGCAAGGCGTTCTAAAAAAGAGATTGCCGAAATTGATGATTCACTTGTAAATAAAATCTCTGCATACAGGGCAGGTTATTTAGCTGAAGATAGACGCAAAATAGAAAATAACCTTAAAAATGGCAAATTAAGAGGTGTAACTGCCACAAATGCACTTGAATTAGGTATAAACATTGGTTCATTAGACAGCGTCATCATATCAGGTTATCCCGGCACATTGATGTCAGTGTGGCAGCAGGCAGGCAGGGCAGGCAGGGGAACTGCTGATTCACTTGTGAGTTTTGTTGCCTTCCAAAATCCTTTAGACCAGTACTTTATGAAACATCCAGATGTATTCTTTGATAAACCACATGAGCATGCCATAATTGATCTATCAAATTTTCAAATTATTAAAGGGCATTTAATGTGCGCTGCAAAGGAAATGCCTGTAAAACCAAATATGATGAAAATTGACTTTGAAACGGATGTGGAAGAACATTTAAAATCACTAAAAGATTCCAGGTTAATTGAAAAGACAAAAAAAGGTTGGGTTTACTCAGGATCGGAATATCCTCCATTTAAAGTCAATTTAGGAAATATTTCCTCCGAAATATTTAATGTATATTATAAGGGAGAAGTCCTTGAAACAATGGATAAAAGACAGGCTTACACTGAAGCACACCATGGAGCAGTCCTCATTAATCAGGGAGAAACTTACATCGTAAGAGAATTCAATTTAGCTAAAAATATCATAAAAGTAGTTAAAAAAGATGTAAACAGCCACACCAGTGTGCAAAAAGATATTGATATCAAAATATTTAAAGAAATAGAAAAAAGGACAATTGGAAATCTGAATATATCATTTGGAGAACTTAAAGTAAGTGAATCCTATCCCAAATATAAAGTAATAGAAAAGAGTAAAGTCGTCAGCGTCCGTAACCTTAAATTACCCCCAATTCAATTTAAAACAAAAGGTATGTGGTTTACTTTACCTGAAAGTATAGCAGAAGGGCTTAGATGCGCTATAGATCGGAAAGAAATTTTTGAAGGCGGTATTCACGGCCTTGAACATGCCATGATCGCTATCATTCCATTTCACGTTATGTGCGATAGATTTGATATAGGCGGAGTTTCTACACCTAACCACCCGGATACTAAAATGGCAACAATTTTCATTTATGATGGATTTGAAGGTGGTATCGGATTAACTGAGAAAGCATTCCATTTAATTGAAAAAATAACCCGCATGACTTACGAACTTGTAAGGGATTGTACCTGTGAAGAGGGCTGCCCTGCATGTATATACTCACCGAAATGCGGTAACGATAATAAACCACTTGATAAAGAAGGTACTCTTTTTATACTTGAACAAATGTTTGATTTAATGGAAATGGAAAGGTAATTTCATAGTTGAAATATTTTTATTGAATGATATATCTAAAATAAATATCCAAAACTTTAGTAATACAAAAATAAAAGTAAACAACAGAGGATTAACCAATGGGAAACAGAATGAATGAAGGATTTAAATTATACCTTGAAGGTAATGTTGAAATTGAGTTATTCAATGATGATTTAATGATCTTCAGCGTACAGGGTTCTAAAGATGATACTTATCAGGTCAGCATGAATGAAAATATGTGGCTTTGCGACTGTGATGATTATCAATACAGAAGTGAAAAAGAACCGGGTAGTTTTGTTTGTAAACACTTGTGGGCTGCATTTTTTAAGGTCGCTGAGTTGAAAAATGAAGATTAATTTATTTTAAGTTTTTTGATGTACTGGCAATGTGAAACAAAATGTCGCCCCTTTACCTAATTCTGATTCCACCCAGATACGGCCCCCGTGACGCTCAATTATCCTTTTGGCAACTGAAAGTCCAATTCCAGTCCCCTGATATTCATCCCGCGTATGGAGCCTCTGGAATAATGTAAAAACACGTTCAGCATATTGTGGATCCATTCCTATTCCATTATCTGCAACATGGAATAAATATTCATTTTTAGTCTCATCTTTTGTTGCAGATATATAGATTTCTGGTGGCTCGGTTTCTTTTCTAAATTTTATTGCATTGGATATTAAGTTCTGGAATACCTTACTGAGTTGACTTTTATCTCCAGTTACTGTTGGAAGATCATTATGGGTAATTATAGCATTATTATGTTCAATAGTGCCTCTTAAGTTAAATAATGCCTCATCAAGTGCTTCTGCCATATTTATTTCTTTAAATTCCTCATTATTTGTTGATACCCTTGAGTATTCTAATAAATCAAGAATCATACGCTGCATTCTTTTAGCAGCTTCTACAATGTAGTCCATGAATTCATCTGCATCGCTGTCAAATTTACCTTTATAACGACGTTCTAAAAGCTGGGTAAAGCTCGCAATGGTTCGAAGTGGCTCCTGAAGGTCATGAGAAGATATGTAAGCAAATTGCTGGAGTTCTTCATTAGATCGTTCTAAATCTTTTAATAAATTATGGAGTTCCTTCTCTGCTTTTTTCTGCTCGGTTAGATCAGTTACAATTACGTAATATCCATCTATTTTTTCTAAAAAGCTAATATTAATTTGAATAGCCATAGGAATTCCATCACCGGCCTCTATAAAAATTTCTTCTTTACAACTGCTGTTTGAACTACATTTCATGGGAATTTTACATTTTTTAAGCTGATCTGAAGGAATAAAATCTGTTATTGGCTTTCCAATCAGGTTCTCCAATGGAATTTGGAGCATTGATGCCAATTGACCATTGCAATAATAAATAGAAAGATCTGTGGTTAATAGAGCCACACCTTCATTCATCTCTTCAATAAGAATTCTATAAGCATAATCTGATCCTTCTAATGTGAAAACCTGAGTACCTTTAGAGCCATTTACCACGACAGCATCAACCTGACCATTTTGAATGGCATTTAATGTTTCTTCAGCTTCAGCAAGCCTTAAACGTAATTTTTCAAGTTCCTTAGAGCAATCCTCATCTTTCATGTTATCTCCATGACATTATTATAATTATTCATCCTTCTTTGATTTTAATTCTAATCCAAGTAAAAGTTTTTCTTTGTTGGATAAATCCCCTACAAATCTTCGAAGAGGTGGTGGTAACTCTTTGATTAGTGTAGGTGCTGCTACTATTTGTCCTTCTTTAGCAAATATGGGCTGCTGGTAAATATCAATGATTTCAAGTTCATATTGATCTTTTAAATTTTCTTCTAAAAGCTCTTTTAAATTTTCAATAGCCCTTCTAGACTTTGGATTAATTCCCGCCACAAAAAGACGTAGCACATATTTATCGCCTTTTTTTTCTGCAGTAAGTGCACTCTCAAACTCATTAAATTTATTTATATCTTTTTTACCCATTATATAGCCCCCATACTTATTTTTAACATGTTGGACGTATATCCAACCCTACAAGGACTTTTTCTTCATTTGCAAGAGTACCTATAATCTTTTTAACAGGTTCTGGAAGCTTTCTAACCAGTGTTGGAATAGCAAGAATCTGATCGCCTTTAGCAAGCTCGGGATTTTCAAGTAAGTCTATTATTTCGATGCGATATTTACCTTCTAAGTGTGTTTCGCAGATTTTTTTTAGGTTTGAGAACGCTTCTATAGATTTTGGTGTCTGCCCAGCAACATACAATCTCAACTCCCAAAATTCAGGACATTCCTCGTCTTTGTTATCTAAATTCATTTTAATCCTCCTTATCTGCTGTTCTCATCACGGCCATTTCCTGACGATCTTTTTTTAGAATCTCTTCTTTTAGTTTTTCCTGCTGGATGGTTCTTTCAAGTTCTTTTTCTTCAGATTCAAATTTGGATTTGATTTCAGCAATTTGAGCTTCCATTAATTCACGTTTATGTTCAACTTCTCGTTGTTTTCTTTCAATTTCTTGTTCACGTTCTAATTTTTGAGCTCTTTCCAGTGCAATTTGAGAAACTCGTGCAGAGCCTGTTAACATTCCTGCAGGTCCAAGGTAAACATCTACAATCTTAATTCCATTGCCAGTCAACTGGAATTCTCTTAACTGGTTTGAATGAGCCATACCACGAGACTTTATAATGTCAATAGTACGGTTACGTTCACCATTAGTTTCAACTGCGTCTAAATTGATCCATGTGTCCATTAAAGATGAAATACCAACATCCGTTTCAATTTGGCCTGTTATTGACAGGCTTGTAGATAAAGTAGTTATCTGTTTGCTTTTTAAAAAGTCTATTAAACGAGTAAGCATTGATTTAACCTCATCTGGACTTCCTACAGAGATTAAATTAGAAATAGGGTCAAAAATAACAATATCAGGGTTAAATTCGTTTACTAACTTATATATAGTTACAAGGTGTATCTCAAGTCCGTATAGTGTTGGGCGTGTTGCATGGAATTTTAAAAATCCTTTATTAGCCCATTGTTCAAGGTCAATGCCAATAGACTTCATGTTACGTATAATTTGCTTTGGAGACTCCTCAAAGGCAAGATAAATGCATCTAAATCCTTTTTCACATGTTGAATTTGCAAATTGAGCAGCAATACTGCTTTTACCAGTTCCTGCAGCTCCAGTAACAAGAACACTGCTGCCCTTGTAATATCCATCCTCATTCAACATAGTATCAATCCTTTCAATACCTGTTGAAATATACTCATAAGATACAGAGTGATCTAATCCTGTAGAAGTAATTGGAAGTAAAGTAATTCCATTTTCACCAATTAAAAACGGATATTCATTTGTACCATGGGATGAACCTCTATATTTAACTATTCTAAGATTTCGAGTTGTGATTTTGTTTACAACGGGATTATTGAGTAATATTACGCAATCTGCAACATATTCTTCTAACCCATAACGTGTAAGTGTTTTTTCACCGCTTTCACCAGTTATAAGTGCCGTAACGCCTTTTTCTTTAAGCCACCCAAACAATCTACGGAGTTCTGCACGAAGCAACGCCTCAGCACTGAACCCTGAAAAAAGAGCCTCAACTGTATCTAAAACAACCCTTTTAGCACCAATAGAATCAATAGCATAACCCAGCCTTATGAACAGCCCTTCAAGATCATATTCTCCCGTTTCTTCAATCTCACTACGCTCTATACGAACGTAATCCATTGAAATCTTGTTCTGATCAATTAAGTCATTTAAATTGGGATTCATAGAATTAAAATTTTTTTTAATATCCTCAGCAGTTTCTTCAAAAGATACAAAAACACCAGGTTCTCCCATTTCAGCCCCATTAACAATGAATTCCATTGCAAAAATAGTTTTACCACAACCCGCAGCACCACATATCAATGAAGGCCTTCCTTTGGGTAACCCCCCTCCCGTAATTTCATCTAAACCGTTAATACCAGTAAGGGTTTTTTCAAGTACAGACTCATTACTAGTTAAGACATTTTCCGCATCTGACATTCTTTTTACCTCAATAGTTTTTTAACATCGTACTACTGCAAAATAACGATAAACATTTAAAGTCCCTTCTATCCATAATCTTAAGGATAATTAGTTAAACTAAAATTAATATTTAATCTTATTTTTTAAGTGTAATATAAATATTTGCTCACTAATACATAGAAAAATGTATAAATAAGGCATTTTCACTCATTAATCCAGATTTTGAATTAGTAAAATATATATATTTCCCGTAACTCCCCTTTTAATTTTGATAAGTTAATGATAAATGCTCGTGTGTAACTAAATACTTAAGTATTTTATAACGAAAACCATTGAACATAAATTAGTAATTTAAAACCACATGCTCACTGTTTTAAAGTAAGTGATGAATTATTAGTAGATTTAAGAAGGTCTATCTTTTAAATAGTAATAATTATATATGTAATAATGATAAATTAATACATTAATGCTTTAAATTATGAAGGTTTTAGACAAATCTTGAATTATGCATTAACCTTTAAATTTTATCTTTATTGAATTTATTAAGGGTTAATAAGTATGAGAAGTCGTTAATTGTTTGATTTACTCTGAAAATAGTTCAAAGATTTATTTATAGAACAAGGGGTGAATAAAATCAGAAAATTAAGTAGAAGTAGTAAAATTGCCATTGCAGGTTTCTGTCTTATATTAATTGTTATGGCAGTAGGTATCTTTGGAATAACTAACAAAAATCCAGGTACAACCCAATCTGTTGCCACTGATACATCACAGTCTACCAATGGCACTTCCTCAGCTAATGCCACATCTGAATATACCACAAAAGTTGATAGTATAAGCAAAAATGCAAATACTGTTTTAAATGATTCATATACTGTAATTGACAAATATGCAAATGGAGCAATAGATCAAGATACTGCGATTTCACGCCTCAAAAATGATAAAAATAGTTTAAATAACGCGCTTGCAGAAATTCAAAGTTTAACTCCACCGCAAAATCTGGAACGTTTCCATAGCTTGTTAATATCAGGATTTCAAGATCTTAATCAAGCATTATCACTTGAAATCAGCGGATTACAAAATAGTAATGCAAATGACATACAGAGTGCTGCAGACTTAACAGATAGTGCAATTTCAAAGTTTAAACAGGCAAAACAAGAAACTAATCAAACAACATAACCTTTTACTTCTTTTTTATGTTTTAATAACAATTAATTAAGATACTAAAGTTTTTAAGTTTTGATGTCCAATTATAATTAAACTTTTTTTTCTAACAAAATGTATCTAAAACCGAAAACTTTATAAGTATATAAGTATATACTTATAGACTATGTTGAGGATAAATTCTGAATACAGCTCCGATTTATCAGAGGAACTGGAAGAATTGTTCAAAGCACTCGGCAATGTTAACCGACTGATGTTGATCTATAGATTAGCATCCGGCGAGATGGAGAAGGTTAGTGTTACTGAAATGGCAAAAATGATGGGTTTAACCCAACCAGCGGCTTCACAACATCTTAAAATACTAAAAACTGCGAAGATCCTCAACGCAAAAAAACAGGGTAACTATATATACTACACCTTCAACAAGAGTGCCCTGATAAATCACAAAGAAAAAATTGATTTTTTATTTGGTTGCCTGTTTCTAAAGTGCAACAAATCAGGAAAGCGTGAATAATATTTATTCAATCAATTAAATTTACGCTGGATATTAAATTTACATACTTACAAAATCAAGGAAAGGAAAATAACAATTAAAGCCCAATTGGCCTTAAAAAGAAACTACCTACCTTGAGTGATATCATGACAGAAATGAACATCAACAAAGAATTGTCTGTACTGGTTATACCAAACACAGTTTATTTAAACAAAACTGATATAACCTTAAAAATTAGTAAAAAAGCTGGTAGCGAACTTTACAAGCGAGTTGCAAAGGATGATTTCTACGGAATTGCACTTGCGGTGACGGAAGGAAGTACTGACGGATTATACGATGAAGAAGATTTCTATCGCATCGGAACATTAGTTAAAATTGAAAATGCAAAAGCAATGAGAGATTTCTATCAAATTAAAATGGAAATCATTGAAAGAGTAGAAGTAGAAGAATTAATTCCTGAAGGGGCAAATTACAGGGCAACTTACAAGTTAGTTCCAGACATAATGGATTTAGAACCAGAAAATGAAAAAGATATCATCAAACACATAAAATATCTGGTTTCTGAAATAAGTGAAAACTTCAAAGGCTCAAAAACCTACGTTGAGCAGGTAAATAAATTAGATGACATAACCAAAATAATAGCCTATGTTTTCCCTTACATGAGAATATCTCTTGAAGAAAAACAGGCCTTACTTGAAATACGATCACTAAAAGAAAAGAGCCTAAGGTTCTTAGACATTTTAATCGAGCAAAAAGAAGCAGTTAAGTTCCAGATGGAAATGGCTGCCAAGTTCAATGAAGAAATGAGCAAAAGAAACAGAGAAAACATGCTCAAAGAGCAGCTAAGAGCCATACAAGAAGAACTTGACGATGTAGACGGCGGAAGCGGTAAAAAAGATTACATGCAGTTAATCGAAGAAGCGGACATGCCGGAGGATGTCAAAGAAGTAGCTCTTGAAGAACTGGCTAAACTTGAAAGACAGGGCCCTCACAGCTCAGAAGAAAACGTCATAAGAAACTACCTTGACCTGCTTGTCGCCCTTCCATGGGGTAAAAGCGAGATCAAAGATATTGACATAGAAGCTGCAAGGAA
>JAEZKE010000148.1 GCA_023436175.1 Methanobacteriota archaeon | reverse complement strand
ATCCTTGCGGTACCTGCTGTGTCTGCTCCACCGTAGGAACACCAGTTACAACAAAACATAACGATTTTTATATCATCCTCAGCCATAGAGTTTCCTCCTTGCGTTTTCAATGTACTATTGTACTAATTAGTGTACTATTACTGTACGTTATATGGATATAAAGACACTAATTATAAAGGTTACTTCTAAGACAATTTCGAAAACTTTATATATAATAACATGAATCTTTGTTTTTTAAAAAAGGCCATTATGAACCCAAATTAATTATATTATTCTTAATAATGCCCTAAATTTTATATAACCCAATATTCTACCCATATTTTTCAAAAAAACTAAAATTTATTAAGTTGGCCTTCCTCTGTAGAAATTATTTTCATGTACATTATTACTTTTACAGCTACATATACACAATATTAGACTTTTTTACATTTATTTTATGTTCCTAATGAAATGTACTAAATAAGATCATGAAAGAAAAGCTGTTAAATACTCTTAATTTCTCATTCTAATTAAATTAACAATTGTTAACTCAAATACAACATTATATATATCCAAAAGAAAGTATAAAGAGATTAATTTAATTGAATAAAAATTAAATATAATACCAAAAACGGTGGTGGTAAAACTGCTACTTGAAATAACTGATCTAGCTGTTGAAGTCAATGGAAAAGAAATACTAAGCGATATCGATCTTTATATTAAGGAAGGAGAAACCCATGTGCTTTTAGGGCCAAATGGGTCTGGTAAAAGTACCTTATTTATGAGCATACTTGGATTTCCCAAGTACAATATAACACGAGGAGAAATTATCTTTAAAGGGGAAGATATAACTCATCTAACTACTACAGAACGTGTGAAAAGAGGTATAGGTGTGAGCTTCCAAAATCCTCCAGCCATAAGAGGAGTTAAGCTTAATGATCTCCTGAAAATTGAACACAGGGAAAGTGGTGAAGAATTAAGCCCCGAAATGAAGGATCTTGCAACTAAACTTAAACTTGATGAAAGATTCTTAGAAAGAGATGTTAATCTAGGATTTTCTGGAGGAGAAGTGAAACGATCAGAAATTTTACAGCTTCTTGCTCAACAACCAGACTTTATCATGTTTGATGAACCTGATTCCGGTGTTGACATAGAAAATGTAGAGCTCCTGGCTGAAGAGATAAATACTCTCCTGGATAAAGACAAAAAACCAGGTATGAGACAAAAATCAGGACTTTTAATAACCCATTTAGGTTACATTCTTAACTTTGTAGGTGCAGATATTGCCCACGTACTTATGGACGGTAAAATAGCCTGTTCAGGGAATCCCACTGAAGTTTTAGAAGATATTAGAAAAGAAGGATTTAAAGGATGTGTTGAATGTTGCAGAGTACATTAGAACGTGCAAAAAAAGCCAGTGAAAAGAAAGCTCTTTATGGAGAAGACATAGATTTAGAAAAATTCATAAAAGAAGAGGCTGGAGAGCATGAACGATTAGAAAAAGCTACTGAGGTTCCTAAACACGTGCAGGATACACTACTTAAAGTAGGAGTTGATCCTCATGAAAAAGAACGTGCAGGTACTTACATTCAAATGGATCAAAGTGGAGTTGTAACTACAAGCCTTTCTGAAAATGTTGAAATAATGGGAATGAATGTAGCTGTGGATAAATATTCATGGCTTAAAGATTACATGTGGAAAGCTGTAGCTCCAGATGCTGACAAATATACAGCTCAGACAGCACTTAGAGAAGCTGAAGAAGGAACTAGTGGTTATTTCATCAGGTCCCCACCAGGTGCCAAAGAAACATTCCCATTACAGGCATGTATGTTTATTGGTGATCAAAACGTGATGCAGAATGTTCATAATGTTATTATAGCAGAAGAAAATTCTGAACTGCACATTATAACTGGATGTGCCACTGGAGAAGATGTAAGCTCCGCACTCCATGTTGGAGTATCTGAATTTTATCTTAAGCCCGGAGCTAAAATTACATTTACAATGGTACACAACTGGGCAGAACAGGTTGATGTACGTCCAAGAACCGGAGTTATGTGTGGAGATGACTCAACTTATATCAGCAATTATATACTTACAAGCCCTGTTAGAAGTATTCAATCTTATCCAACAGCTTACTGCAGTGGTAAAAATTCAAAAGTACTGTTTCAGTCAATTCTCGGCGGACAAAAAGATTCCATATTAGATATAGGATCCCGTGTTATTTTAGAAGGTGAAGGGTCAAGTACAGAAATGATTTCAAGGGCAGTTTCTAAAGATAACTCTCAACTATATGCCCGAGGTCATTTAGCAGGCAGGCAACACAACACAAAAGGTCATTTAGAATGTCACGGTCTTGTCTTATCTGATGATTCCATGATATATGCAGTTCCAGAACTTGAAGGTAGCGCCAGAGATTTAGAACTATCTCACGAAGCAGCCGTAGGTAAAATAGCAGAAGAAGAAGTGTTATATCTAATGTCTAGAGGTCTTACAGAAGAAGAAGCCGCTTCTATGATTGTAAGAGGGTTCTTAAGCATGGACATTACAGGACTGCCTCAAGAACTTGCAGATGAAACTAAAAGAATGCTTGATATGAGTTTACAAGGCATGTAACTTCTTATTTTTTAAACTACTTTTTTAATCCTCTTTCTTTTTTTAATTTAATTAACAGAATCAGAACTACTTTTAGAGTTTATTAAGAAAATAATCTTAAAAAATATTAAATTCCATTAAATACATAAAATAAATGAGAGGTAGTACTATGTATTTAATTGGAGAAGCACGGGTTGGAGAAAAAGTAGAAGTTGCACATATAGATCTCTTAATAGGAGATAAAGAAGGCCCTGTTGGGCAAGCATTTGCTAATGCTCTTGCAAATCAAATGGACAA
>JAEZKE010000085.1 GCA_023436175.1 Methanobacteriota archaeon | reverse complement strand
CATTAGAAGAAAAAGGTGATGAAATCGCTAAAAAAGCAGTAGAACTTGCAAAACACGCAGGAAGAAAAACTGTTAAAGCTGAAGACATCGAAATGGCTGTTAAAACAGCCTAAGTTTTCCTTTTTTTATTATTATGAAATACTTTTTTATTAGTTTAATTTATTCCGTGGTTTTAAAGAGTATACATTGATTTTTAATTAGTATTCTACTTCTATTTCAGCTTTTAAATGGTATCATATTAATAAAATGCAAGTTTAACCATTAAATAGCCACATAATATATAACAATTTAATACCAGCAAGTATTCTATTCTCAGCACAGAGAATCAAGATATTTTTCGATTGTCGAAAAAAATAAATATTTATTGAATCAAATAAAAGCTTGATATTAAATTAACTGATGGAGGCCGTTATATGAGTACTACTGAAAATTTGAAAGAAGCTTTTGCAGGTGAATCCCAGGCAAATAGAAAATATTTAGCATTTGCTAAAAAAGCAGACGAAGAAGGATTTTTCCAGATTGCAAGATTATTTAGAGCTGCAGCAGCAGCTGAGACCGTGCACGCCCACAACCACCTTAAAGTCCTTAAAGGAATAAACAGTACCGAAGAGAATCTTAAAGAAGCAATAGCAGGAGAAGTAGCTGAATTTAAAGAAATGTATCCTGCAATGATAAAAGTAGCCAAAGAAGAAAACAACGAAGCTGCCCTCTGGAGCTTTGATGTTGCAAACAAAGTAGAAGAAATTCACGCTAACCTTTATGAAAAAGCACTTAAAGATATTGGAAATAACGTAGAAACAGTTTATTACGTATGTAATTACTGCGGAAACACCGTAGAAAAAGAAGCACCAGAAATATGTCCAATATGTGGTGCACCTAAAAAAGAGTTTACAAAAATAGAATAAATTGAATTTATTTTATATATTTTTTAATTAAGTCATTTTATTTTTTTTCCATTCGCCATAGCACGTGGTCAATTAAATTTTAACTATTTAGAAAAGAGTCTATCCCACTTCGAGACCTATGCCAACTCTTTACACGGACATAAAGAAACCATATAATTACGAAATTAGATGAAAATTAGATTCTTTAGGAATTGGAGATTAAAACCCCAATTATTCATTATTGTTTAAAAAATAATTCATATATCCATCTTTGCACATATCCATAAAAATGAAATTAAAATAATCAGAAATTAGTATTAAATTTAATGGAATCAATTATGTAATCATTGATACTTAATCTTAAAGGTATCACCGATACCTAATTTTACAAAAAGATAATAAAATAAAGTTTAATTTTAAACAAAGGATATTATAATTTATAAAATTATGTATAAAGTATTATCAAACGTTTATATCGTAAAATTTATATACAGAGCCACACATTATTAATTTAGGTCAATATTATTAGATATTGATCTATCCCCCTCGATTTTATTATAGATAATCACGTTAATTACAGGATAATGAATACCTTTATTTACTTTCCAAATATGCTTTTATTTTTAAATAAAGATTAAAAGCAGAATATTATTCCTTTTAATTATCAGACCTAATTTTATATTTTACAAAAAAATAGAATGTATAGAACTATCTCTTCGGTCGGGTGCTGTTATTTTTTAAAGAGAACCAATTATATAATAAGAATTATATCTTATTAACTTTTCAAGAGATAGCCCTATTTGAATTAAGATATATTAAGCACAATATAACCCTAATCATAATATTAAACCTAATAAACTGCTTAGTAAAGATAAAATAGGGCTTAATAAAGCTAATAAACTCTCCAGCATGTTTTTCACCTCCACTTTAAATCATTTATGGATTTTACTTCCCATGTACCAATAAATAAGGTTTAATTACCATTTATATGATTTTAAATTCATAACTATGGATTAATGCATAAATGAATAGGCATAATAATGATTTAATGTTAAAATGAACAGATGCATTATTTTTTAATAAAAATAATGCCTGTGTGTATTTGCATGTATTTACAAAAATAATTGGTTAGTTTACCTGAAAATATCAGTGCATTACTCTAAATAAATTTTTGTAGCCAGATAATTAATTTTATAAAAAATTTGAAAAAAAATATTTACCTTGTTCCTTCTTTTATGCAATAGTAACTTACAAGCTCCCCTTCACCTAAATCATATTCATACCATACATCACATTTACTACATTGACACGGTTGACTTGTATCAAGACCTTCACAAGTAGCTTTTCCTGTTGAACAATAAATACCTGGTACATCCTCTTTAAGGGGCATAGGTTCTTTTAGTGTTTGTAATTCAGCTAATTTATCATGAGGGCACACATTTTTGGTTTGTACTGGACATCCTGAGCAAAGGCATCTTCTAATATTTTCCTTGTTAAAATCAACATTTACCATAAATTTCACTCCATATTATTACTTATTTAAATATTATTAATATGAGTTATATAACTGCTTTTACACATTCACAAAAATAAAATTATAAATCTAAAAGTCAAATTGGTGGGAAGTTTGGGAAAAATTTGGGATATATCAAATTTACTTCATTATATGTTTCTTCAATCCTAAATTATGTGTAAAAATAGATTTAAACTGGAGGATTATAGCATTATACAAAAAAATAAACTAAATTGGGAATAAAATTTATTTTTAAACCTTTTTTAAATAACTGGCGTAACCTGAATCCAAATACTATAATTATCCCATTCTTTGCCATTTTTAAATAAATGAACTCTAAAATATTTCATAAAAAAAATAAAAAAATATATTATAAACCGCCTGCTTTCAATATAAAAACTGTTAATTATCTGGTTACTGGTAAGATCTAAATAAAAAAAGGCAGAATTTATAGTTTTGAATTAAAGAAAATATTATATATGAGATATGGACAATATAATAATGTTGATTTAGAATAATACTGATTTATAGGGTCCAAAATAGTTTTGTTTTTAGTGTTTTTTTCCTGAATTTAACTTTAAACCTATGTTTGAAGTAAAAATTGCATTCTTAAAATATTGAATTATTTACTTAGTCTGATTAATCTAAAATTGGTAGGAGGAAATATAAACATGGATAAACTTTCAATACAAGAATATCAGAAATTAATTCACATTTTAAAAGAATATGACTATCTTCTATCCTCATCAGTAGAAGAAAAAGCTGAAGATATCATTGAAAGCATAAATTTTGAAGCAAAACGCAAAAAAAGTGATGTCCGTAAGGCAAAAGTTAACGTAATTGATACCCATAACGGGCCAGAAATTGGGGTCACTTTTGAATAGTGCCCTTCTAAACTAATTTTAAGTATATTTTTTCTAATTTTAAACCATAAAACAAAGTTTTTGTGTTCAGAAAATCTCTCAAAATCTTATAAATTTTGAACGCACAAAACCTCTGGTTTGTTAACTTCGATTTTGGGCATGCAAAACTCGGTTTTTGAAAGCTGTAATTTTCTTAACTAAAGAATGTTTGCCTTAGATGACACTAAAAATTAAAAAAATAATTAAATCATTTGATCTGACTTGAATTACATAATTTACTTATCTTCGAACTATCATTGTACCTCTCATTGTTTTTGGATGTAATGTACAATAATATCTGTATAGACCCGTTTTAGTGAAAGTAACCCTATAATGACCTCCAGGTTTTATAAGACCGCTATTGAATAATCTATTAACGCTTGTTACAGTATGAGGTTCAGGTTCTCTATTTATCCAAATCACAGTAGTCCTTGTTTTAACAGTAAGAACTTTTGGATGATATGTGCCACCATAAATTGGTACTGTCATTTGAGGATGTATTTGTTTTTTATGTACCGGTTGTGCAGATACTGCTCCTGAAAGTCCTATTGCAACTGCAAGGGCAAATAAAAGAATTAATAGTTGTTTCCTCAAGTTATCACCTCTACTTCTTATTTTATAATACAAATAAGGATCTACATATTACAAAGTGATCTATATTAAAAATGTGTTAAAAAGTTTTCTACCCAAAATAAAATTTATTTCGCATGCATTTGAAAAAAATATTTAAACAGTCTATTTAAATCCTAAATAAAAATTAAGACCATTTCCTCTTGAAGTATAACTACGAATTAAGAGCTTCTTTTTTTGTTAGTTATTACAGACATCATGATCCTTTTATCACCATAAAAACAGTAGTTTTGTATTTTTTAAAAAA
Organism: Methanobacteriota archaeon; assembly: GCA_023436175.1. GTDB lineage: Archaea > Methanobacteriota > Methanobacteria > Methanobacteriales > Methanobacteriaceae > Methanobacterium_D. Next base: position 6,927 of record JAEZKE010000085.1, on the reverse strand, counting down.
GTCACATAAATGCTTTTACACACAACCACAAAAGTAAAACTATATATTAGGGAATATAAGGCCAAAATAGAGGGAAGTCAAAAAAATAGTCATGATTAACTAATTATTTCACCCATATATTTACTATGAACTAAAAACATGCCCATGACACATCTTGAGGCCCCCTTAATAACATCTAAGATAATTCATGCTTATAAAAAGTTTAATAAATAATAGATACAAAATGAGTTTCTTAAAATAATAAAATAAAACTCATTTTTTAATAAAGCATGATTATAATTTATAAAATTAGATATAAATTATTATTATCCTGTTATGTCATAAAAATCATATATATGGCAGCACATTACTAAATTATGCCAACATTATTATTATATTAATCTCATCCCCTTTTAACTTTTTAAGTATTTCAATTCAGTCCTATTTTTCAATTCTTATCGAAATATTTCATTCTTACAACATTCAAAGTTACTACACATATTATTACTCCTATTCTAATTAAAGGGTTTAAGGGTGCAAATAACATGAAATATAGCAGTACAATCCCAACAAGAGCATGAACTAACCAATTTTTTGGTTCTTTTAGATAATCGATTAATATTCCCATGATATCACATTTATATGCCATTTATTTTCTGTATTAACTGAAACTGAGCCAATATATATATTTTGCATGGACATTGATTGAATTTTTAACATATATATTGTTTTCTACAAGACTAATTCTTCCATTTCTCAATCTAATCAGATTGCAATGCACCAAATAAGCCATAAGTTTATTTTTTGAGTTTTATTTTAAATAGGAAAATGAAATTATAGGTTTATGTACCTATAAGTTTAATTCCAGTTATTTCTGCAATGTTTGTATTCAATGCTCTTAAATCCTCCATGGAAAAGTCACGTATGTCATTGTGACCTGCTAACTGTGCTAACATTTTTGTTTCTTCAGTCATGGATTTTATATAATTACCAACTCTTTCAGCAGATAAATCAACATTCATTCTTTCCCTTAGGATAGGATCTTGAGTTGCCACGCCTACAGGGCATTTTCCTGTATAACACATACGGCATGCACGGCATCCTGCAGCAATCATTGCCCCAGTTCCAATATATGCTGCATCGGCCCCCATAGCCATAGCTTTAGCTACATCAGCGCCACTTCTTATTCCTCCCGTAATTATAAGGTCTATTTCATCCTTCATTCCAATCTCTTTAAGTCCATTTACAGCCTGAACAAGTGAAGCAAGTGTTGGAATTCCAGTATGTTCAATAACTACTTCAGGAGCAGCACCGGTTCCACCTTCCATTCCATCAACAGAAATTATATCAGCTCCAGCTTCTGCAGCGATTTTAACATCTTCATCAACTCTTCCAGGTCCGAGTTTAACTATTATTGGAACACGCCAGTCAGTCACTTCTCTAATTAATTCAATGTGTTTTGCAAGATCCCCATCTTTAGTTGCATCTAAGAACCTACATGGACTCAGGGCATCAGTTCCAAGTGGTATACCTCTTATCTGAGCTACTTCTGGACTTACCTTCTCAGCAAGTAGATGGCCGCCCATTCCAGGTTTGGCCCCCTGGCCTATTTTTACTTCAATAGCATCACCAGCATTTAAATAATCAACTGAAACTCCAAATCTACCTGATGAATATTGAACAATCAGTTTATCTGCTTCTTCCCTCTCTTCGGGGAGCATTCCACCTTCTCCAGTATTTGCACATGATCCTACAAGTGAAGTACCCTTAGCAAATGCCACTTTACATTCTTTGCTCAGCGCACCAAAAGACATTCCTGCAATTAGGACAGGAGTATCTAAAACCAGAGGTTCTTCTGCATAACGAGCTCCAAGAATAACTCCAGTGTTACATGCTTCCCTGTATTTATCTACAGGTGCAATGGATGCTTGAGCAGGCAGTATTACAATATCATCGAAACTGGGGAGGCTCCTTTCAGTTCCAAAACCTCTTAACACGTATTTTCCGGCTTTAGACGTGAATCTTATATCTGCAATGGTTCTAGGATCCCATATACTTCCAGCACCACTTGGTATCAAAACAGGACATGCTGCAAAACATGACCCACACATTATACATCTAGACTTATCAATTTCGGCATGGTTATCAATTATTTCAATTGCATCTGTTGGGCAGACAATTTCACAAGTTCCACAAAATACACAAAGCCCTTGTGTAGCATTAGCAAGATCTGACGATGCTTGAGGAGTTAATGAAGAATTAGATTGTTTTCCATTCATTTCAAATCCTTGCTGGATTCCTGTAGCTACATCTTTTACATCAACTGCTTTCAAGCATTTAGATTCACATGCCTCAACACATACAGGTTTTCCACCATTAGAATCAGCGCATTGCTGCTCACATTTTAACATCATGTTTTCAGTATAGGTTATGCTTCCAATAGGACACATTAAAACACATAATCTGCACCCTATGCAGCGATCATGGTCAATTTTTACAACGCCATTTTCGCGGTATATAGCATCTCTAAAGCATCCTTTAATACAGGAAGGATTAATACACTGCTGGCAAACAATAGCCTGATAACCTTTGGTCATTTTATGTAAAAATAATCCACTTTCCCCATTAATTTTGGCACATGCATCTATACACTCATTGCATCCGTCACAGTTTTCTGGATTTGTTAAAAGGATTTGCTTCATTTTTCATCACCGTAAAATGGCCTTAATTTTTTTTGGTTCTATTTTATTAAAACTACCAATATCTGCATTTATTTTATAAATATCAAAAATATTTCTAAGTTTTTGCTTATCCTCATCACTCATTTGGCGAATTTCTGCATTTGTGCCTGTTTTATATTTTCCTCCAACATATATTGAACCCCCAATCATCCAGTCACCAGTGTCAATACCTGTGCTACCAGTTACAATGATATCTCCACTTAACATGTAAAGACCTGCAAGATTTCCAATGTCCCCATCAATGACAATTAATCCCCCTTTATTTAATTGTCCTATTCCATCACCTGCATTTCCATGGACTACAACTGTGCCTTCATATGTTCCAAAACCTACACCATCTTCAGCTGAACCATTAACAATTATTTCGCCGCCAGTCATATTATCACCAACGTACCGTCCAGCATTGCCTTCGATCTTTATTCTTGAACCATTATTAAGTGCCCCGACAAAATCACCAACATCACCTTTTAATGTTATATTAACTCCATCTCCAAGGCCTACTGCTATAGAATCTAGTTTTTTAGGCATTTCAATGGTTAGAAGATGTTTTTTATCGGCCATCTCATTTTTAATTCCCACATTTACCTGACGTGTGGATAGTTCACTTTCGGATGTTACTCCATCAGCCATATTCATATCCTCCAATTCATATTTTTTTATTTAAAATAAATTGGGAACTTAAATAAACCTTCGTATCCATATAACCTATATAGTTGAATAGTCTACAATTAAATGAGACTAAGTAACATAATTGAAATATTTAAAATTAGTAGTTAGTTACAGGTGAAAGAATGAGAACCTTAATTACAAACCTCAAGGGCCAGTGCTTGTTTAATGCATCAATGAAAACACAAGCTGAAGGCGTGATCATTTTAAGTGGAAAACACCGCAGAAGAACTGAATTAGATAAGTTCATTAAAGGCGGTGAAATTAAAATTGAAACAGAAGACCCAGTAGAGATATGTAAAGAGATATCACAAGTTATAAATGCTGCTAAAAAGCATGGTGAAGTATTTATTGCCTACGGAGGAGACGATTTGGGTTCTCTACTTAATTTTGTAGCAAATAAAGAAAAAATAAACGCAATTTTCAGCTGTCATAACGACAGGGTCCTAAGAATACCCCTTTTAAAATTAGATATATCAAAGACAAGACAAAAAATTCTGGATCTTTTAGCTAATGAAGACTTAAGTGCCGCGGAAATTGGGAAAAATGCAAATATATCCCGTGCAATGACATATAAACATTTAGCAGGGCTTATGGATAGAGGCTTAGTTAAAAAATCAAGATTATTTGAAAAATATGCCATAACTCAAGCTGGAAGGATCGTAATTATTTAATAAAATCTATAATCCCCATATTTTTACCAGTACTGTCCAACTTAGAAGTAAAACATTAATTTTTACAGTAAATGATAAATTCACTAAATTTTACTTTATTTCAATTTAAATTTTAGATATATTTTCATAAAAAGTTAATTATTCTAGACAATGTTTAGATATAATGATAATTGTCTGAGCAATAGAGGGATTTTAAAGAAAAATATTGAAAAATATTTATATACTAGTTCCAACACTTTATTATTGTACAGAAAATATTGGTATATGATGTACATATTTCAACAGAATGGACGACATAATAGAAAAAAATATGGATATTATGAAATAAATCATATGATCTTAAAATGTTGAGATGAGTACACATATCTCAAAACAGGTGATATAATGGATGAACTAAAAGATGAAATCATTAAAATGAGATATATGATACTTGTAAAGAAGGGCATTGTTGATGAAAAATATGAATCATACAAGAACATATCTAAAATTGTAAAAGAATATGAAAACCAATTTATTCCGGGAACTGTTTTATTAAGTGAAAAGGCAGGATATAAATTACGTATTGAATATCCCATGGAATGATCACTTTATTTACAAGATATTATATCCATTATTGATTTAAATATCAATAATCCATAAATCTAACTGTAACCCCCAGATAAATCTGAAAGATTTAAATTTCATGAGAAATTAATGTGGGACATTAATATGTACATGAAAACCGGCAATATAAAAACAAATGGCGAACTTCCGAGAAATATAGCTAAATCTTTAGTAGATACGCTGCAAAAGGAAGGCTACCTTGTAAAACGGAACTTTGAATACCCCAATAAAATTTTAAGCAATTTTGATGTTAAATATCCAAGCTACACATTAGACATATTTGCAGTTAAAAGAAATGACATAATGGTAATTAAATATGAAAACTGCTCCGATGTTTTATCTAATAAACATAAGAAGCTTTGGAAAGCATTATCTTCTAAACCAGGCGTAAATTTTTACATATTAGTTCCCTTTTACTGTAAAGAAAAAGCCCAGATAAAAAGTAGGATGTTAAATGTTCCCATAAAAATTTTATGTCTGGATAATTGGAAAGATTCATTTGAATCCAGTTTAAGAAATTCTAAATAAACAATTAGCATGCCCTTAAAAATGAATGGAATAATATTTAGGTTATATCATCTTTAAAAGCTCATTTTGATTAATTTTTTCGTCAGTTAAAGAAATAATATATTTTTCTCCATTTTCTTCCACTACAAATGCAATTGGAACTATCCATGATCCAACAACAGTTATTTTATCCCTTAAAATAGAAATTCTAACTATAGGATGGAGAATTTTACCATGAACTTCAATAGATTTACCAACCACTGTGTCAACATCAAAATTCCCTGCAAAGTTAGATTTAACCATCATTTAACCCCTATTTTCTCTTAATTCTTTAAAAAGCGCCCTTACAGGTTTCTTAGTGAAAGCTTTTATAAGTTCAACCACTATCCAAAAAAGCCGGATTTTCATTTTCAAAGTTGTATCTAATCCTATCCTTTCATTTAAAAAATCAGGTTCTATTGATATGTAAACATTAGGTATTATATTTAACAAAGAGGATGCAGCCCAGAAATAACCGCTGACCATAGCAGTGTCTGCAGAATCTCCTAATCCAAAGGTTAAATTTAGAGAAAATATTTCAAAAGAAGTAGATCTTAAAAAACTATTAAATACTCTCTCAAGATGGGGCCATGCTTCTATTAAAAGAGACAAAATTTTGGGAATACTGCTTATTTCAAATTTATTTCCCTTTTCATTTTCTTTCTTTTGTGCTTGTTTTTCTGGAGGGATTTCTCTCTGGATTAATTTTATTTTCATCCAGGTTAATCTAAAAGTTCCCTTGATTTTAAAACCCGTATTGTATATATTCAAGTATATATGAAATGGAACCACCAAAATTCCAACTACAATTATTAATATAATCAGGATTATGGCGGTGGCTACGAGCATTAAATTCACTCTTTAAAATTCCTAATTACAAAAAAATTAAGTAAAAGTCTTTACTGACTTTCTTCTTCTTTTTCTTCCTTTTTTTCTCTCATTTCTTTTACAGTTTCCTTACCTTCTTTCATAAGGTCTATCACTGCAGGCATTGCTTCAGATATAGCCCTACCCATTGGACTAGGCTTAGTTAAATGCATAACCCTAACACTTTCAGGACCTTTCATACCTTTGAAGACAACTACCATGGCTATTGGTTCAATACCTGCACCACCACCTGCACCGCTGCCTTTTCCACCTTGATCATTAAGTGCCTTGCCTTCAGCGCTTGCAGCACCAAATGCCATCCCAAATTTTGTGACTGGAATAATTAGTTTATCCTCAGTCTCTATTGTCTCGCCAATCACATTTTCAGTGGCCAATACTTTTAAAAGCTCATCTACAGTAGTCTTTATCGGCTCCACGTCCATATTTGAACCCTCCTAAAGCTTTTTATATATAATAAGTTGTTTTACTACTATTTATAATTAATGTATGCTTAATTACTCAAATAATCCCAAAAAATTTACTAATAGTGCGTATATAACATATATTATATTTTAATCCATAAATTGCATAAACTAAATTTTTAAAAAGTATAATGTATAAACACATATGATAGACAGCAGGTAATTTAAGCAAGTTTAACAAGAAATAGTTAAAAAGTCAGAATAATTTGATTTATTTTACTATTTCACAAAAAAATTCCATTGAAAAAGGGAAAAGGTTATATAGGAATACAACTATATTCAAGTTAGACGCACTCCGGGCCGGTGGTCTAGGGGTATGATACCTCCCTGACACGGAGGTGATCACGAGTTCGAATCTCGTCCGGCCCA
>JAEZKE010000080.1 GCA_023436175.1 Methanobacteriota archaeon | reverse complement strand
TTACAAAATATAGAATTGTTCTAGTAACTAGAATTGCCATGATCACTGCTGTCATCATTTCTCTGCTTGAAGTTAAACTTAGTTTAAATAAAATAGCGAATGTAAATGCTCCTATGACTAAAATAAAAGGTATTGTAACGTTTACTTCTGCCCTGCTCTCTTCTTGCTCTTCTTTATTTATCAGTTCAAAAGTTTTGTAAAATCCGTAAGCTTCTTTTTTATGAATTCCAAAACTGCTTCCAATCATTACAATGTGTTTATTTCCTGTTACACTCATCCAATACTGTGCTGAAGTCCTTGTTAACCTTTCAAAATGATTAAAAATAATAACTAGTTTATTTCTTTTGTTTCTTTTCTTTAAAAGTTCTTTTAGTTGGTCTTTTGTTTTTTTAGATAATTGTTCTTCTGTTTCAATTTTTTTAATTCCTTCGATTCTTGAAACTTCTCTGATTATTTTAATCATTTTTGACTTAATAGGGTCTGTTTCATTTATATAAACCGTTCTATATTTCTCTTTTATCAAATCTACATAGTTTAATGTGTTTTTTTTCCAAATTAAGCTATTTTTCCCATTTTTAATATTTTCAAATATCCTCTCTAATATTTCTTCATTATCCATTTTAGATCAATTTTGTCTGTGATTCATTGCTTATTAGCTCATTAAAAGTTATTCCTTTCAATTCTGCAGTGTTATAATCCAACGAAAATCCGCTTAATCCTACATTTAAATATTGAAGTTCTACAAACCGCCAGTTGCTTCTATTTAGAAATTTAGCTGCTATGTATGCTTTTGCTTTAAATCGCTGCGCAAATGTCCTTAATGTATAAACCTGCTTGCTCCTAACCCTTATTAAAGTCGTATGGCTTGTTTTTACTTCTAAAATTAGTGTTTGTTCTCCGTCTGCTGCGAATATATCAGGGTTTGAAATTCCAGATGCTACAAGCCTGCAAGCTGAAAAATCATTGTCTTTGAACAATTTTACTAAATCCTGCTCGTGTTTTATTCCCATTCTTTTAATTTCTTGAGGTGTCATTAACTTTGAATTCATTTATAAACCTCTAAAACTGCCGTTTTTATTCCTACTTCATGATAGAATGGTTTATATCCATAATGCTTTGTTATTAATGATGGGTCAAATCTTATCCAATGTTCTGAATCTATTTTTACTTCTAAAGCTCTGTGATTACTTGCTTCGCTTGTATGTAATTGAATAACTTTTAAACAATATCCTTCATTGAGCAGAACCTTTTTTGATAAATCTGTTAATCCCCAACAATCGCCTTTACCTGTTTCAATTACGCCTTGGGCTGTTGTTGAAGCTCCTCTTTGATAATCAAAATTTTTTTGTATCCATTTTGATAATTTGCTTAAACCTTTGAATCCTTCTAAATTCTCTATTTCTGGGTCTATTGCGCTTATTTCTTCATTATTGCAGTATACTTTGTAATTATTAATCTCTGCTTCTGTATATCCTTCACTAACTGGGTGATCTTCGTGCCATTGATAATTATAATAGTCTATATTGTTCTTTACTTCTGAAATTGGTACATTATACTCGCTTGCCATTGCTTCAATTTCTTCATCTTGTAAAAGCAATTCATCGCCGTATGATGTTTTAGTTACGTTTATAGTTGTTTTTGCGTATGCTCTGACATCTTTTAATTCATCGAAATTATTTTGTTTATCTGCTTCATTCATTACTTTTTGAGTCTTTTCAGTTGTTTTAGGGAAGCTTATTCCATTATTTCCTAAAAGAAAGCCTCCTGTTATGCTACATAAAAAGATTACAAAAAGAAGAATAGTGATTTTTTTCATTTTATCACCTTAAAAAAGAAAAAAAGGATTTTTAAATTTCTGGATTTTCTGTCTGGTCATCTCCTGAATCACTTCCTGAGTCGTCATAATCATTATTATCAGGGTTATTTCCAGGGTCTTCGAGTGGGTCATATTCTGTGCTTGGAGTTTCATAGGTTATTTGTTCTACATTCTTGTATCGTGTTTCATATCGATATTTAGTTATATATTTATATTTAGTTACATATTTGTACTTTGTAATGTATTTATACTTTGTTTTGCCTCTTGATATATATTTAACTTTTACTTTGTACTTTTTTTGGACTTTGTATGCTTTTTTGACTTTATAAGGTACTTTAACCTGATAAGGAACTTTAACTATTTTAACAACTTTAATTAGTGTTCCGTCATCTACTATTATTTCTTGAGCGTTAACTGTGGGAATAGTGGCTGTTAATTCAACTGTATCATTAGAAACATCTCCAGTTACGTCTGATACTTCATTAATCTTGATATTTTCAGAATCTGATTGATTTTCTAAATTTTTCATCATCTGACTATCATTTAATGGCTCTTGACTTTGATTTGGTACAGGTTGAATTGTGTTTTTATTGCTTTGATTTCCGAATATTAAACCTGCACTTACCCCTACTACTGCAATCATTACAATAATTCCAATTAGTACAGGTTTTGCTATTGGTAATTTCATTATATCACCTTAATATTTTTAAATTCCCAAAAAAAGAAAAAAAAGAGGGTAGAATTTAAAATTTTATTTAACTAAAGTATCTCTGGTTGTTTCCTTCATTTAATTCAGGCATTTTGTAGTAAGGGTCTACTATAACATATCCTTTACTGAATGCACCGTTAATAACCACGTCTTTAGTTGCCCCGGCGTTTATAGTTCCTCCGTTTAGGTGTATGGTTCTGTATGTACCATCAGTTTTCCTGACAACGAATTTTACTAATAAACTGTTTGCGCTGCTTAAACCTATGTTTTCGATTGTTGCGGTTGTTTTATCTGCTGCTTTTGTTATTGCTTTAACTCTTACATCTGGTAACATTATAGCGTTATAAGCCTGTACACCTGCTGATGTTCCACCTATGTATAATCCTCCGAATA
>JAEZKE010000113.1 GCA_023436175.1 Methanobacteriota archaeon | reverse complement strand
TCATAATTGAAGGGGACAAAATAGTTATTGTAAATAAGGAAGAATGCAGCTTATGTGAAGTCTGCATGGATGTATGTCCTAATGAGGCAGTAGAAGTTGAGGATGATGAATAATCCTTTATCCCATTTAGGAAAAGCCGTTAAAACGGACTAAAAAACCACTAAATTTTAAAAAATGTAAACATTTTTTAACTCCCGAAAACCTATGGTTTTTGAGGATTTTAAAATTAAAAAATTTTATAAAAAACGCAAATTTTTAAATTATTTGAAATATTGAGGTGATTAATTTGTCAGAACTTTTAATTCCACTAGACAAGTATTTAGCAGCAGGTTTACACATTGGAACTCAGCAAAAAACTAAAGACATGGAACGATACATATATAGAGTAAGAGCAGACGGTCTGTATGTTTTGGATGTAAGGAAAACTAATGATAGAATAGTATCAGCAGCAAAATTCCTTGCAAAGTATGACCCTGATGACATATTAGTTGTGTCCACAAGGCAGTACGGTCAGGCTCCTGTTAAGAAGTTTGGAAAGATCACTGGAGCAAAAACCATACCTGGAAGGTTCATACCAGGAACATTAACCAATCCGAACTATGCTAAATTCATAGAACCAAAAGTGCTTGTAGTTACAGACCCAAGATCAGATTCACAGGCTATAATTGAAGCAAAACAGATAGGAATACCTGTTGTTGCACTCTGTGATACAGAAAACTTACTTGGAAATGTGGATATTGTGCTACCTGTAAATAACAAAGGTAGAAAAGCTATTGCACTTGTCTACTGGTTACTTGCCAGACAGATGCTAAGGGAAAACGGAGCATTAGGCGAAGATGAAGACCTCGAAATGCAGCCAGCTGATTTCGAGTTAAAAATTTAATATTTGCTCTTCAAACGCTTAACAGTCATAGATTTACAGCATATCATTGCTAAAAAATCTATGCATTTTCGAATATAAAATTCGAATTTAAATCGAGGGTGTAAAATCCGCGATTTTTTGGTAAGTTTTACAGTCTATAAATGAAATCAGAACTTTTTTCATGCCTAAACTTGAAAATTTTTGATAGTTTATGGAATTTGTAAAGCTGACTTGAACATTGGATAACTCAATTATGAAAGATTGATAATCAGATATGGTTACAATCCTAAAATTGAGTTTAAAAAACAAAAAAGAGGCAGTGATTTTATGATAAGAAAACCTGCAGTTGCAGGCGTTTTTTATGAAAGTAATCCTGAGTCTTTAAAAAAAAGAATAGAATGGTGCTTCAAACACGAATTAGGCCCTGGAAAAATCCCAACAATGGGTAATAAAAGAGAAATAAAGGGAGTAATGGCGCCTCATGCAGGCTATCTATATTCCGGGCCAATTGCAGCACATTCATACTATAAGATCGTAGAAGATGGATTTCCAGAGACATTTGTGATCCTCTGTCCTAACCACACTGGACTTGGATCAGGCATATCAACGATGTTAGATGGAGAATGGGAAACCCCTCTTGGAAATGTTGAAATAGATACTGCATTTGCAGAGGAAATGATAAAGGATGCAGGAATCATTGATTCTGATCCAGCGTCTCATATCAGGGAGCACAGCTGTGAAGTGCATCTACCATTTTTACAGTATTTCAGTGATGATTTCAAAATTGTTCCAGTAACCATGTGGATTCAGGATCTTGAGACATCCTATGATATAGGTAATTCCATTAAAAAAACAGCAGAAGTTCTTGGAACTGATGTTGGAATAATTGCAAGTTCAGATATGACGCATTACCAGCCGCAAAATATTGCAAGCGAGAATGATAAATATGTTCTGGATGCAATAGAAGCAATGAATGAAAAATTGATGATGAAACGAGTATTAGACCTTAACGTTACAATGTGTGGTTATGGTCCAGTAGCATCCACTATTATTGCTTCAAAGGGACTCGGAGCCCAAAATGCAGAAGTGCTGAAGTATGCAACAAGCGGAGATCTAACTGGAGATTACAGTGCAGTAGTTGGTTATGCATCTGCTATGTTCTGGTAAATAAAAATCAATAAACAATAAAAATTCAAACCAACAAAGTTTACTTAGTCAGTATTGACACTTACACATTAAATTACGATTATCAAGATTATAACGGTGAATTAAATGCAAGTCAAGGCATCTGCACCCGGAAAAGCAATCCTTTTTGGAGAACATGCAGTTGTATATGGCAAACCTGCCATTGCAATGGCAATAAATAAGAGAACATGTGTAGAAGTCTTAGAATGCACTAATAATAAAATAAATGTAAATATTAGAGATTTGGGAATAAAAGGATGCATTGATTTCAATAGTGAAACTATTGTGTCTGATTCTCCAAAGAAGGGCATCTTAAAGTACATATTAGAATCCCTTAAAAAAGTTCATGATGGCTCTGGAATGGAGATAGATATAGATGTGAATATTCCCATTGGTGGAGGACTTGGATCTTCAGCAGCAGTAGCGGTTGCTACAATTGCAGCAGTTTCTGCCTACAATGAACTAAATTTAAAACAAGAAGAAATAGCAAAATATGCTCACGAAGTTGAATTGGCTGTTCAAAAATCTGCGAGCCCTTTAGATACTACTATAAGTACATATGGCGGTTTGATTTATTTGGAAGCAAATGCTGAAGGTATTATGCAGTTAGATATTGATTACGATATTCCTGTTGTTATAGGATATACGGATATAAGGGGAAATACAGGAAAACTTGTTGAAACGGTTAAAATACGAAGAGATATATATCCTGAAATTATTAATCCTGTAATTGACTCAATTGAACTTATAACAGAAGAAGCAAAAGAAGCAATCCTCGAAAATGATAAAAAAAGGATTGGAGAACTTATGAATATAAATCAGGGGCTTTTAGATGCTCTTGGTGTTAATACAAAAGAACTTTCAGGCATGGTTTATACTGCAAGAAATGCAGGTGCATGCGGATCTAAGATAACTGGTGCTGGGGGCGGCGGCAGCATAATAGCATACTGTCCTGACGGAACCGCTAAAGTCATATCTGCAATCAGTGAAACAGAAAGTGCTTTAAAAGCAGATATTTCAAAAGAAGGAGTTAAAATTACCACTTTACATTAATTTAGAGGTTGATGCTAATTGATTATTCTTAAACTGGGGGGAAGTGTGATTACACGGAAAGAGGCAGAAGAGCCCCTTATTGATCACGATAATTTAAATAGAATTTCCGGTGAAATTGCAGATTCATCATTTGATAGACTTATAATTGTACATGGCGCAGGTTCCTTTGGACATCCATCTGCCAAGAAATATGAAATAGGCAGTCCTATAACTGGTGAAGAAGATTTTACTAAAAAAAAGCTCGGATTTTGTATTACACAGAGCTGGGTTAAAAAGTTGAATACTATTGTTTGTGATAGTTTAAGAGAAAAGGGAATTTTAGCAGTATCTATACAACCATCATCATTCATTATAACAAAAAATAAACGAATACATTCATGTAATTTGGATTTAATTAATAAATATTTGGAATTGGGATTTGTACCGGTTATCTACGGTGACGTGGTGCCGGATCTTGATGAATCCATAAAAATATGTGTTTTATCTGGTGATCAGATAATAAACTATCTGGGGGAAAATTTGAAACCAAAGCGTGTTATTTTGGGCTCAGATGTAGATGGTATCTATACTAAAAACCCAAAAAAATATGTCGATGCAGAATTAATGAATACCGTTACATCATGTGACGACCTGATGGCAGAAGGTTCATTAAACGTGGACGTTACTGGTGGAATGAACGGGAAACTTATAGAACTTATAGAGCTTGCACAACTTGGAGTTGAATCTGAGATTATAAATGCAGTTAAAGAAAACTTTGTTAAAAGAGCTCTAAATCATGAAAAAGGAATTGGAACAATAATTAAAAAGAAATAAATCTGATCTTTTAATTAATTCATGGAAATAACTTATTAAAAGAGCTTTAAATCATATAATCAATATAATTTAAGAATTTATGAATTAAGGAATATAATTGAAAGGAAGTATATCATGACTTCAGAACGGAAATTAGAGCATTTATTTATATGTAATCATTGTGATGTTGAATATAAAGGTAAAAGCACTGGATTTGAGGATATCGAACTCATCCATAGAGCTCTTCCTGAAGTGGACAAAGAAGGAATTGATGTATCTATAGACTTTTTTGGAAAAAAGATGGATATTCCTTTAATAATATCTGCTATAACTGGAGGGCACCCTGCAGCAACTAAGATAAATAAAGAACTTGCAAAAGCCGCAGATGAACTTAATATAGGGATGGGCGTTGGAAGTCAGCGTGCTGCTGTAGAAAATAAAGAACTTATCCCAACCTACAGTGTAGTAAGAGAAAATGCACCATCTGCATTTATAATAGGTAACATAGGTGCACCACAGATAGAATATGCAGAAGCTGCAGCTGAAATGATAGAAGCAGATGCCCTTGCAATTCATTTAAATACTTTACAGG
>JAEZKE010000024.1 GCA_023436175.1 Methanobacteriota archaeon | reverse complement strand
CCAGATAGTCACATGCTTGCTTTTTCCATAAATATTTTTGAGACAACTAGAAATTATTGAAATAAAGAATAAATATGAAAAGATCACAAAAATCATGGTAAAATATTCATTATTAAAAAATTAATTGATTTTTATTAATATCATCCAACATTTAGCATTATTTTAATAAAGTCTATTGAATTTAAAAATAACTTTAAATTTGGAGTTTAATTTAATCTTAAAAAGTAAAAACTGCAAACCTTAAAAATAGAACATTTTTTTAAAGTTCAATTTGCGTATCAAAATTACAATTTGTGATACCCGCAAAATTAAAAATTTTAGAATAATAAATCGAAGATTTGAGGTTGAAAACCTTCAAAATCTTGATTTTTAAGTGTAAAAAAAATATTTATAAATTTTTAACAGCTAATTCTATGTCTGATGCTTTAACTGTTTTTCTTCCAGCGTGTTTTGCAAGTTTAACAGCTTCTGCAGCTATTTCTTCACCTTTAGCTTCTAAAGCTTTTGCTAAAACTTCTGTTGCATCTTCACTTACTCTTTGAGCACCAGCATTTTTTATGATTCTTCCAACTGGAGCAAATGGTAATTCTGCCATAAACATTCACCTCGTTTTATTTTGTCATTATATTCTGTCTAAACCATCTTATATAAATTTATCGTTTTATCCTATGATTATTTTTAAAATAATATAATTTTTACTCACTTGAAGTCAATCCATACCATTTTTTGGCACCACATAAAAAATTATATCATTATTATTGCAATAAGAAAAATTAAAACAAAATATTGGTTAGATTTGCTTAAAAAAATTAATGTAAATTAGTGATATACACAAAAGTCTTTCTATCCTACTAAACAACATATAATAAAATTAGATTATTGTTTAAATTTTTTTTATTTTAAAAATGTGGTGAAATTCATTTGGATTTTTATCGATATTAATGACAATATTCTACTTGTTATATTTTAATCATTTTCCTCAATTTAATTGAAATTTTAAACTATCATCCCCCAATTTTATTATCACGAAGACTATTTTGTTGTTTAACATTGGTTGTATCGCCATTTCTATTGATTTAAATAATATGGATTCTAAAATAGGAGTGAAAAACTAATCTTGTAAATTAAAGGATTATAAAAATTGAATAATATAACTAAAATAACGGTTTAGAAATCTTATAAATGGTTAGACAAATGAAACTCAGAAAATCAAACACTAAAACAACTGAAAATCCAGAAGAATTATTAAACAAAGCATATTCGTGCGAACCTAATGAATTAAAAAATGTACTTGAAGAAATTAAAGCAAAAATTAAGTTAGAAGGCCATAATGAGATTTTACATCGTGCTAAGAGCGTAACTACAACAAGAATAATTTTGTACCATGAAAAAATATCCAAAAACTAAAAGGTCCAAATAATTAAATTATTAAAAATAAAGTTATTGAAATCCTCTGAAGAATTCATCGAACTCATCTATACCCATAGGGTCTGGAATAACAAAATCTTCATTTGAGTATATAGATTTTGCGAGCTTTCTATAAAGTTCAGCCTGTTCTGATTCTCCAAATTTTTCAATAACTGTTTTTGCATCAATTTCGCTTTTTTGAACCATTTCACTGCGAGGTATAACCCCTATAACCTTGGTTCCAACTATACGGGCAAATTCACTTACAATTTGAACTTCATTTTCAATTCCCCGACAGTTGCAGACGATACCTCCAAGGCTGCCTTTAAGCTTTTTAATACCTTTACAAATATTATTAGCTGCATATAATGCCATATATTCTCCCGAAGTCACTATATACACTTCATCGGCAAAATCTTCTCGGAGTGGAACTGCAAATCCGCCGCAAACAACATCTCCAAGCACATCGTAGATGATAATGTCTACATCATCAGAAAATGCTCCCAACTTATCCAGCAGGCCCATTGCAACTATGACACCTCTCCCAGCACATCCTACTCCGGGTTCTGGACCTCCACTTTCCACGCATTTAACGTTTCTATATCCTTCAAATAGAACTTCTTCGATAGATGCGTTCTTTTTTTCTTTTACAATATCAAGAATTGTAGGTATTCTTCTACCTACAAGAGTCCTTGTTGTATCAGCTTTAGGGTCACACCCAATCACAAGCACGTTATAATTCTCAGAGTAGGCTGCAGCTATATTAGAAACAATTGTAGATTTTCCAATTCCTCCTTTACCATAAATTGCAATTCTCTTACTCATTCCTTTTTCACCAAAGCACCTATAATATCTCCCCTTGTTACAATGCCTATTAATTTGTTATGTTCATCAACCACAGGGAGCCTGTTGACTCTATGTTTATCCATTAATGATGCTGCATCAGAAATTGAAGCGTCTTTTTTGACTGTTACAACTTTTTTTGTCATTATTTCGCCAACTAAAACAGACGCTGCCTTTCTTACGTCATTTGCTATTTCCTCGTATCCAACTTCCATTCTCACAGGAAGTTCAATTAAATCCAAGGGAGCAGGTAAAAGCAGGTTGAGATTAGGGGAATGAACCTCAATAAGTCTCATTATATCCCCTTCACTTACGATACCCATTATTTTATTATCGTTATCAACTATTGGAGCCCCGCTTATCTTTTTTTCCCTTAAAATTTCTGTAACATATGCTATTGTATCAACATCTTTAAATTTAACTACATCTTCCTGCATGGCATCTTCTACAGTTATCATATTGATAATTCCTCCGAATGTACTCATTTACACTATAAAATTTATACGATCTATATGAATATTAAGGAAGACCCCCTTCTTATAGATTTCTTAGAAGCAAGAGACATCAATGATTATATGAAAGAAATTTACACAAAATGATTAAAACAATGATGCATATTCACAGGTAAAATACCTTCAAACTTATTAAAGTCATAAAGATTTCACAATATTAACAGCTTATACGAACTCTGGATCTTGTTCAGCAATACAGAATACACAGACTGCACCAGGATTATCTTTCTGATTTTCTTTTACAGGCATAAATAAACTCCATTTTCATATTTGACTTTAAAGCCTCCAAATCTTCGATTTGGGGTTCAGGAAATTCATAGAATTTTAGAAAATACGTAGTATTTTCTAACTTCCAAAAACCTTTGGTTTTTGAGAATTTCCTTCAACTTCCAAAAAATCAGAGATTTTTTGGGGTTCAGGAAATGCTTGCATTTTCCTTCAACCTCCGAAAATTATATTTTCGGGGTTCGAAAAATGCAGAGCATGCGAAATTCTTTGAATTTCGCTTGTATCAAAATCTTCAATTTTGATAACATTTTTCTCAACCTCCAGGAAAGGGGGTTCCAGGAAGATGAACAGATTCTTCTAAAATAAAAGTTGTATAGAATGACATTATTTTATATATCTTAAAGAAATCATGGTCAAAACCTTCGCCTGCTTCAACCTGAGCTTCTGTTCAGTTAACAATTTTACTGCTTCTTTAAGCTCTCAAACACAAGTGTTTGGAGCACGAAAAATTTCGTTTTTCGTAAGCTTTTCATAATCTACTTGCTCAATATAATCTTTTTTATCCTCTTTAAGGACTTTAAGCCTTGTAATAAATGCTTCATTGTATGATTTAAGATACTCTTTTTTGTAGCTGCCTTGTACGTACTTAGCATCTTCGCTTAGAAAGATAGATGCTTTCATTATGTCCATTATACATATTTTTGATGCTTCTTTTTTCAAAATTTGCATCAATTCATTTTTATTTAACTCACTGTTAATGGAATTTATGACATTTGTATCATTTTGTTTTTTTTCACAGTTCCAGCACATGTCTGTTTCTCTATCAGTTTTAAAGACTTTTCCACATTTTTTACATGTTTGAAAATCAAAGCTGGAGAAAAATGCAAAGCATGCAAACATTTAGTGTTTGCTGTTACAAAATCTTTGATTTTGTAAACATTTTTCTATGCATAAAAAATCGAAGCATTCAAAAATCTATGATTTTCGATGCGTCAAAAATAACAAATTTTTGACAGATTTTTTAAGATTTTCAACCGTAAAAACCTTCAATTTTTACATGTTACTGTTTTAAGAGAGGATTTTTTATTTTCAATAATTCCACATTGACAAGCACATCCCCCACCACTGTACCTGCTTTTAATTTTTGCTTCAAATCCTTTTTCATTATTATCCATGTTTATTCACTTTTTAATGGCTTTTTTCTGACAATCTGGACAGATATAAACATCTTTATCTGTTTTAAATACTTTATCACAAACTTCACATATGGCTTCTTTAAAGCCCTCTTTATGTGGTTTTATGCTTGCGCAACAGGAAAATGGTCCAATGTTGCGGTTACCTTCCATCACTGGTTTATTTTCTTTGTCAGCCATTTAAATTACCTGTAAAATTTATAAATGTGGATTTAACCACAGCAGCTTCCCCCACCTATACTAAGACCTAAATTATTTAAAAATGCCATGTATCCTTTGTTGCTAAGTTGTAACTGATCTTTAAGTCCATATACCTCTATTTTACCAGATGAAAGTAACTCTGTGAATTTCGAAGTATCATCAGCATTTAATATTTTTGCCATGTCTTTTTCGTCGATAACAAATATTAAATCTGCATTTGAGTTTTCTAAACCTTCAAGGGCTTTTATACTCACGTTTAAATCATCATTCTCTTTTTCTAAGAATATTAACCTTTCTTTGTTTTCAGTCATAGCTACTGCGATGGTAGAACCATCAACTAATTCATCGAACATGTTAGAGTTCTGTTTAGCCCAATTATCCCATAATTCAACTTTAAACTTTTTAGCCTGTTTTTCTTTTAATTTGGCATCCATTTTGTCAAACTTGTTTTTAACGTGTTCATAGCCCTTTTCTTCAAATGGACATGCTTCTATGCAGTAAGTACAGCCCTGGCTGCAACCTATACAATTTTTCTTTATAAGTTCAATCTCATTACCACCGCAACAAGTTTCTTTTTCTATCAAAGCTTCGTGAGGACATGCTTTAACGCATTTACTACATTTATCGCAGTATTTTGGTATCCATGCATGTTTATTATCATCTTTTGCTGGTAAATTAGCAATGCTTACAAATATTGCAGAAACTTTAAGTCTTGGACCAAGCTCAGGAGTTATTAATAGGCCACTTTTCCCGATATAACCTAAACCTGCTTTTTGCCCAAGTTCAGAGAAATTAACAAGTCCACCATATGGGTGGGCAATTTCAGTTGCAAAACCATTCTTTCTAAGATAATCAGAGAGCTTAGTAGTCAAAATAGCCATTTTAACATATGTCGTATCATTAAGATCCTTGGCATCTGCTCCAGGAGCGGTTTCAAGAATTTCATTACTCATTTCCATAGTTAAAACAATGGTAAATGGATACTGAATGAATTTATCCCTAATCAGTAGGTCTGGAGTAAGTAAAGTGTATCCTATGTTGACAATACCTAAAGAATGGGCGTAATCTTCAAACTCTTTGATAAAATCACCATCAGCTGTAAATTTTGGCTTATCTGGGTTTTCTACATGTGATAAATCTGGATAATCAATGCTGCCACAACCACAGCCACTATCTTCAGATAATTCTGTATTTTCGGTACCGCAACCACATCCAGCTTCTTCTTGTGTCTCTATATTTTCTGCCCCGCAGCCGCATCCGCTATCTTCTTCTATGATCCCACATCCGCAGTCTTCAACTTCTCTGGAAACATATTGATAGTTTAAAGAGGATTCATCTTCACATCCGCATCCACAGTCATCAGTTTCAGGTTCATCTTGAGCTTTTGTAGGTAATTCATCATCACAACCACAGCTACACTCATTATCTTCTTTTACATTCTTTTTAGTTTCTTTATCGTTTTCACATCCGCATTTATTATCATTCATGATTTTCCCCCATAAGTTTTACAATTGTTTTATTCTTTAAAATATTTCCTTTGAAATATCAATGCCACATTTACAAGACTTATAAGTACTGGAACTTCTATTAAAGGTCCAATTACCGTTGCAAATGCAACTCCAGATCCTATACCAAATACTGCAACTGCAACAGCTATAGCCAGCTCAAAATTGTTACTTGCAGCTGTAAAGGATATTGTAGTTGTTTTAGAGTAATCTGCTCCAATTTTGTGTCCTAAATAAAATGTTACAAAAAACATTATTACAAAGTAAACGAGGAGTGGAATTGCAACAAGCACTACATCTAAAGGTATCTGAACGATAAAGTTACCTTTTAAGCTGAACATCACTATAATAGTAAATAACAGCGCTATTAGTGTGATAGGACTGATTTTAGGAATAAATTGATTTTGATACCAATCTCTGCCTTTTTTCCCGATTAAAACAAATCTTGTGGTTATTCCTGCTAAAAATGGAATTCCAAGGTAAATAAACACACTCTGAGCTATCTGACCTATACTAACATTTACAGTACTTCCCTGTATTCCAAATATTGGAAGAAGTACTGTAATGAATATATAAGCATAAACACTGTAAAATAATACCTGAAATACGCTGTTAAATGCTACAAGACCTGCTGCATATTCTGTATTTCCTCTTGCAAGTTCATTCCAGACTATTACCATTGCAATACATGGAGCGATTCCTATCAAGATCAAACCAGTTACATATTCAGGATAGGCACTTAAAAAGACTATTGCCAATATGAACATTAGAATCGGTGCTATAACCCAGTTTTGGAAAATAGCCAAACCTAATATTTTTTTATTTTTAAACACATCTCCCAATTCTTCGTATTTTACCTTTGCAAGTGGGGGGTACATCATTAAAATTAATCCAATAGCTATAGGTATGCTTGTTGTTCCAACCGAAAACTTGCCTATAAATGATTCTATTCCTGGAATGAAATATCCTAATGATACTCCTAAAACCATTGCCATGAAAATCCATAAAGTTAAATATCTATCCAGAAAACTGAGTCTGGTAACTCCACAAAGTTGACTTGTAATTTGACCGGTGGTGTTTTTACCCATTATTTACCTCTGTTTATCCCTTCTTCGAATGCATCTCGGTGAAAACTTGATGCCATTTCTTTTTTACACTCTTCATCTGAAAATAATCTCATTTTAGCAGCTCTACAGGGATAATGCTGCAATTTAAGTCCTGCTTCAATTGGGACGTTCTCTAATTCATCGCTGTTTAAATAGTTATCAGATATGTAATTTGCTACAAATGATGTTGAACCACAAGGAGAAGACCTAACTACATTAACATCCACAATTTTACCATTTTCAAGCTTTATATCAACTTTAGGTTTTCCAATTTTAGATGTAAACTCATCAAAAACTTTATTACCATTTTCTTCTAATTCACACATGATGTAGGGGCATGTAACATTTTCGTATCTTTCTAACTGGTTTTTGAACCCTTCACCTCGCCAGGTAGCGACAATTATGTAATTTACATCTTTATTAACCATATCAACAAGATCTAATGTAAGATCAGGGTGTTGTGTATAGGTTATCAATATACTGGCATCATTTATTTTTGCCAATGCATCTTTTGGAATGTCTATTTCATCCATAAACATTGATGTATGTTGTTCCAGTTCAACGAATTCTGTATAGAAATCTTTTTTAATATTTTCAAATGCTCTTTCACCGTATGGTCCATCTGTAGCTATTACAACTTTTAACATTTTTTCAACTCCGAATCATTTACATGAGAATTCTTTATCAATTGACCCGCAGCATTCTTCAAACTCTCCATATAAATTGCAGCTTCCATCTCCATGTGCCATATATGAATAGTATAAATCTTCCAGCCAGTCTTTTAATTCATCCCTTATTTTTTTAAATAATTCCAATTTTTCTTCTTCTGTCCCGTCAAAAGCTGATGGATCTTCAAATGGCTGTTTAAAATATTTTTTACCCCCTACAAAAAAAGGACATGCATTGTATGGATTTCCACAGACGGTTATAACATAATCAAATTCCTGGCCATCAAATTCATTTAAACTTTTAGATCTATGGCCCGAAATATCAATTCCAAGCTCTTCCATACATTTTACTGCCAGCGGATCTACTTTCCGGGGGTCGCTTCCAGCACTATAAACATCAAAATCATCACCATATAAATGCCTGAACAGTCCTTCTGCCATTTGAGAACGGGCTGCATTATGTATACACATGAATAAAACTCTTTCTTTAGCCATTTAAATCACATTTTGCACTATTATTTAGATGTTTTCCAAATTGACCAGTTGATCAAGCCTGTACAATTTAAGTGTTGCTTGAGGAATGGTAAATGTAAATAACGCTAGTTTTTGTACATTCCCACCCGTAAACATCCAATACATCATTAAATTTATTAAATCCACATTTTAGTCTATAAGTTCATTAATTTTCTTTTTCATTACTAAAACACACTTTTCCCCATTTTCATCAAGTCTAACGGGATCGGCAGGTTTTAAATTTTCTGAATTTAATTCTTCCTGCGCGTTAATAATTTTAGCAACTTTAACTCCTTTCTGTTTCAGTATTTTATCAACACAAGAACCTTCACACCCGTTAATCGCAATAATAGGATATTTTTTAATTAATTCTTTGAAACCTTCTCTATCTGCAGATGTTGCACCCATACAAATAGATATGAGGTCATCACGTTCTTTAACTGTATCAACACTTGCTGCTCTTGTAATTAGTCCATAAGGGCTCATTCCACTACATGGAGCTAATGCATATTTCTTTTCATTTCTCATTTAATATCTCCTCAAAAAATCCTCAAAAATTCATAGCCTTCAAAAACCTCAGGTTTTTGATGCCCCGAAATTCTACGAATTTCGAGGGAATTTTTGGGACATGTGAAAATTTTCAATTTTCACGGTTGCGAAATTACATTTCGCAAACATCGAAAATCAGTCGAAATCATCAAAAATCGGAGATTTTTGGGAGATAAGAAATGCAAAGCATTTCTTATATTTTTAATTTCGACGCATCGAAAATCATAGATTTTCGAATGCTTCGGTTTTCGATAGTTTGTGGTTCGAAAATTTCCTGAATTTTCTTCAACCTTTATTTTAGTAGTTCAACCAATTCTTTAACCATATCTGCTATTTTAGGACTTTTAAGGCTGTAATGAATCCATACACCTTCTTTTCGCCCTTTAATGAAACCTGAATTTTTTAGAATATTCAAATGGTGAGATACACTTGACTGTGGCTTATCCAGTGCACAAATTATTTCACAAACACACAATTCTCCATTGGATAATAAATACAATATTTTAAGCCTGGTCGGGTCTGATAAAGCTTTAAGTTTACCAGAATATTCTTCAAAATAATCTTCAGAGGGTAATAATTCCATAAGTTCATTCATTCTTTTTATTTGATATT
Source organism: Methanobacteriota archaeon (assembly GCA_023436175.1). Taxonomy (GTDB): domain Archaea; phylum Methanobacteriota; class Methanobacteria; order Methanobacteriales; family Methanobacteriaceae; genus Methanobacterium_D. The sequence goes on along the minus strand of JAEZKE010000024.1, from coordinate 4,815 downwards.
CATTAGGCCTACCGTCGCCTGAAATTTGACAAGTTTTCATAAAACCTCCTCTCTGGTTCAACCAATAATCTTTCATAATTTAAATTTTTTTATTAAATCTATATATCTATATATGCCGATATATTGATAGATGTTGAAAATGATATATAAAGTTAACGGAATATTTAATTGAATTAAAGATTTATTATTTGAAAGATCAGTCTAAAATTTTCAGTAAAAGATAAAAAAATAAAAATAGTAATTTTAGCAGGCATTATTCTTTTTCTGTAAATAGTTTAATAGATGTGAATATCAATAGCGCACCCAATAAGATTTTTAGCAACTCTGAAGGAGCATATATCACTAAGAAAGCACCTATTGAAGCACCTATAATAGAAGCTATGCCCATGGGCACGACTAAAGAGCTAATTTCAGTCTTGTCCGAGTACATTTTATTTTTTGTATGCCTTGTAATTCCAACAAGCATTGTAGGTAAGCTGATGATTAAACTCATTGTTCCTGCTAATTTAACGTCGATTCCGAACAGCAGGATTAATATTGGAATTATGACTTCTCCACCAGCAACCCCCAAAAGACTGCTAATGATTCCGATAAGTATTCCGCAGAATATGGCTACAGTTAGCTCTATATATAGACTGCCAAACATTATTCCCATTGAGCCGAAAGTAATGAAACTTTCACTAATAAGGAGTAATCCCATGATTAAAAGCAATGTTAACAGTACTTTTTTAAACAAAGTATCTGATATTTTAGTTAACATTCCTATTCCCCAGTAAGCACCTGTAGTAGAGCCTACGATGATTGCTACCATTAGCAATACTTGAGGTACAATAATAGATATATCAAAATTGCAGGATCTAAAATATATCGCCGATACAACTGTGATTAAACTTATCAGCATATTTAATGCCACTGCTTTTTTAGCAGTTTTACTAAATGTCTTTAATAAAAATGGTAGCCTAAACTCAGCCCCACCTAAACCTATTAAACCACCTAAACAACCAATAGGTCCACCTATAACAAATGCTAAAAGAGACGTTTTTTTATTATTCATTTTATAAACCTATAAATAAAATAACATTTTTTTTATTTAGCTATATCAAATTAAAGATATATAATTTCCTTATCTCTTATTAATAGTGTTTATAATATTATATTACTTCAAAAATATCAATAACAGGTCAAATTAGCAAATTCCTAAAAATAGTTCTCAAAGTATAAGGGTTTTAAAATTAAATGTTAAGACTGAGGATTAATTAAGCATAAATATCATTAGGAAGTGGTATCCCAGTCTATTGATACATTCATTTCTATTTCATTGGGTATTTTGCAATACTCTAACTCGAGAATCTTAAAATATGATCCCCCATGATTAATTAATGATTGACAAAAGCGGTTTTAAATTTAATAGGGAAATCTAACCGAAATATATGTATTCAATAGAAACAATTCAAGAAACTGAATTTAGCTTTTTTGACCTCAAGTTTAAAATGTGAAACTTCTATACTTTCTGAAATATTTCACTTAAAAAACAGTAAAATCAAATATGGATTCCGTAATTACAAATAAAAAAATAGAATTTGACCCAATACATTAAAATATTAAAAAAAATATTTAAAGAAGGTTTTAACCATTCTTTAAAATTATTGACTGGATTTTACTCTTGCTCCCTGTGAAAGTTCTGATATAGGGCCTGATCCGCCTTCTTTTAGCATTAACCTCATATCAACAGCTAATGCCCCTTCCTCAAAGACCATTAATGGGTTGATTTCAAACTCATTGATTTCTGGGAAGTCTGTAACAAGCTGTGAAATTCTCAGTATAATATCTGCAATGGCTTCAGTGTCCATTGGTTTATCTCCCCTTGTTCCTTCGAGGAGTTCATGAGTTTTAATTCCAGCTATCATTTCCCTTGCTTCTTCTTCATTTACAGGTGCGATTGCGAATTTAACGTCTTTTAATATTTCAACGTAGATACCGCCAAGTCCAAACATCATCATTGGACCGAAGGTAGGATCCTGAACCATACCTATGATGACCTCTTTACCTCCGGATAACATTTTCTGTAGCTGAACACCTTCAAGAGTTGCATGGGGTTCTTTTTTAGGTATGTTTTCCATCATATCTTCATAAGCTGCTTTAACATCATCTGCGTTCTTCAGGTTAAGTTTAATTCCACCAACATCAGATTTATGTGAAATCTGTGGAGATACTATTTTCATAACCAGAGGATATCCAATTTCTTCTGCTGCTTTTACTGTATCCTCAAGGTTTTTTGTAATTGCAGTGCCCACTGTTGGAATCCCATATGCTTTAAGTATATCAAATGATTCAAGACCAAGGGTGTACATATCTTTTTCCTGTGCTTCCTGAATTATGTTTTTAACAATTTCTTTGTTAACGTCAAAATCAGGGGATTCTGGGTATTCCTGGTCTCTGATAATACTGTAATTATATAAAGTTTTCAAACTTTTTACAGCCCGTTTAGGATACAGGTAATTTGGAATCTGATGTTTAGCGAGAAGTTTTTCAGCGCCTTCGAAACTGGTTCCTCCAAAGAAACTGCATAAAATTGGTTTGTCAGAATCCTTTGCGTGTTCAATTGCAACTTTAGCTATTCCTTCTGCATCAGTAACAGATTGAGGTGTTACCAAATAAATTACTCCATCTACATTAGGGTCTGCTAACACAGTTTCAAGAGCAAATGCATATCTTTCCGGGCTTGCATCACCTAAAACATCGACGGGGTTTTTAACACTTGCAGTTGCAGGTAATCCGTCTTTTAATTTTTGTTTAGTTTCACAGGTAAGTTCGGCGATTTCAAGGTTATTTTTTATCGCGACATCTGTTGTCATAATCGCGGGCCCACCTGCATTTGTGATTATAGCTATCCTATTTCCCTTTGGAAGTGGAGATAATGCTAAAGCACTACTGTAATCCATCATTTCGTCAAGGGAATTGACACGTATAATTCCACATTGAGAGAATGCTGCCTCATATGCAGAGTCAGAACCTGCAATTGTACCTGTGTGGGAAGAAACCGCCTCAGATCCTTTAGAAGTTCTTCCAGATTTTATAACAAGAACAGGTTTTTTTCTGGATGCCTCTCTACTGGCTTCTATAAAACCAGGGCCGTCAACGATACCTTCGAGATATGCAGTTATAACTTCTGTATTTTCATCTTCCATGAAGTCTTTCATACAGTCATTTTCATTGATCACAGCCTTATTTCCAAGACTGACAATTCTAGAAAATCCAATATTCTTTTTATCAGCATAATCAAGAATAGCTGCCATGATAGCTCCAGATTGGGTCATGAAAGATATTTTACCTTTATGTGCAATATCAGAGGAAAAAGATGCATTCATATCATTATAAGTATTCATTACACCTAAACAGTTAGGACCTACTAATTTGATCTTGTACTTTTTACATGTTTCAACCAGCTGATTTTCAAGCCGGGCCCCTTCTTCATCAATTTCTTTAAATCCAGCCGAAATTACAACAATATTCTTTATTCCAATTTCACCACATTCTTCAACTGTTGCCGGAATTAAATGAGATGGTATGGTTATAACTGCAAGATCTACAGGACCATGTTCACTTATTGAGGTACAAGCAGGAATTCCAAGTATTTCACCGCCTTTAATATTAACCGGAACGATTTCTCCTTTATAATAATTCAAAAGGGACCTCATTATATCGTATCCGATTTTACCTTTTGTCTCTGATGCACCTATTACTGCAATCGATTTCGCATTGAACATATCACGCATGTCTATCACCTATTCATTGTATCCTTTATGGAATTTTTACTTTATTTATTACTTTAAGGTTTAAAAAATTTATTAAAAAGAGTTTAAAGTTTTAATTAACTTCATTTTAAATAGCATATTTTAATGGATTTGTAGCTTTTCTTTTATAACTTGAATTTATGGTATCTCCCTTTTCGCTTTATTATAAAACCTAATGGATCATTATAAAGCGATCATATTACGTTTTCAATTAATTGAATTTTACATTATTTATTATTTTAAACTTTAAAAAGCTTTCTAAAAAAGTTTAAAAATAATATCCATATAAACTATTTTGTTTTTAAAATCCAGTGAGTATATCATTCATTACATTTTTATTATTTGATAAGTGTAATATTAAGCAAGTTTAAGAGTTCTTATAAGTTGGCTGCATGTATTTTCCTGTACTGTTTTTTATACAATTTAAAATATAAAAACAGTTATTTACCAGCATGGTAAGCTTGAATATGACCAGTGTGTTCCAACTGTGTATTAATATTTTTGTTTTTATGATTTTTATAATCCCTGCATTTAAATCGAGTTATAATTTTTATAAAGTTTAATGAGCTTTATTTATTCAAATATTTTCTTAAAAGGTATTTATGCTATTTTTTTTATTTGTAATAAATCTATTTTAATTTTAATATCATAATACACTTTTAATAATTAATTAAAATTTAATTAAATAATATTAATTCACAAATAACTTGTTAAAGCCATTTATATGGATTAGATTATCTTTAACTTATTTTAAGACAAAATTAATTAAATATCTAGATTTAAATACTGTCATTTTCCTTAATTTAACGATTTATATTACAGTAAAATGATCATTAATTTTATTTCTTAAATTTTAAGCTTAAATCATTTATTATGTAATTTTAAAATCAAATACCTGATTATGTATTTGTATAAAAATTAATTAAGTTTTAAATATCCATGCATGTTATTTAAGATTTGATTATTAGTAATAAACAGGAAATATGAACAATAATGATTAACAAAACTTGATTAAAGCGTT
>JAEZKE010000141.1 GCA_023436175.1 Methanobacteriota archaeon | reverse complement strand
ATAAGGCTTATGAACTTGTAAAAGGTGTCTTAAAATGAAATTTGAAGGTACGACCGTGGCTATGGTGACTCCATACACGAAAAACGATGAAATAGATGAAGAAGGGATTCGTGAAAATATAAATTATCTGATAGAAAACGGCGTTAATGGGATATTAGCTGCAGGAACAACTGGTGAATCAGCTACAATATCTCACGATGAGCACAGAAAGCTGTTAGATATCTTAATTGACGAAGCTGATGGTAAAGTTACGACTATTGCCGGTGCAGGTAGTAATTCATCTAAGGAAGCTCTTGGGCTTGTTAAACATGCTGAAGATATAGGTGCAGATGGAGCACTGGTTATAACACCTTATTATAATAAACCGCAGCAAAACGGTCTTTATGAGCATTATAAATTACTTGCAGAATCTACAAATATTCCTATAATAGTTTACAATGTACCTTCAAGAACAGGTACTGATATAGATGTTGAAACTATAGGAAAAGTTGCAGAACTTGATAACATTGCTGCTATTAAAGAAGCAAACCCTGACCTGGATAAAGTATCTCAAATAATTAAAAAAATTGATGAAATAGATAAAGCTAATGAATTCGCTGTTCTATCTGGAAATGACGATCTTACACTTCCTATGATTGCATTGGGTGCAAAAGGAGTCATAAGCGTTGTTGCAAATGTTGATCCAGCACGTATGAGTCAGCTGGTTAATTATGCATTGGAAGGCGACTTTGAATCTGCCTCTGAAGCGCACTATGAACTTTACGATCTCATGAAAACGCTGTTCATTGAAACAAACCCTGTTCCAGCAAAAACAGCTTTAAACATGATGGGAAGACCAGCAGGTAATGTAAGAATGCCTCTTGCCCCTCTTAATGAGGAAAACAAGGCTATATTAAAAGAAGTACTTGAAAATCTTGATTTAATTTAAATTATTTAGCACATCGCTAAAATTATAATTTAATTTTTTTATAACCCATCGAAAATCCATCAAAAATAGGTTTTTGGTTTGATTTCGGGTTTTTTTATAATTTTTTTATAATAGGGGAGTTGAGGAAAATCCATGATTTTCCGAACAACAAAAAATAAAAAATTTTGAGGTTGAGGAAAATTAAAGCTGTCGAAAATCTCTGATTTTCGATGTTTGCGAATTTTCAATTCGCAACCGCGAAAATTTTATTTTCGCATGCCCCAAAATTCAGAGAATTTTGAGGGATTTTCCGAACCCAAATTCAAAGAATTTGGAGTTGAAGGAAATCACAGATTTCCTGAACCCAAAATATAAAAAATATTTTGAGGATTGATAAAATGATTGGAGTGGCTGTAACAGGCGCAAGCGGAAGAATGGGTTCTAAAATAATTAGGACCATACTTGAACAGGATGATATGAAAGTTGTAGCAGCAATAGAAGCACCAAATACTCCTTTTGAAGGAAAGGATGTAGGTGAAGTAATTGGTGTGGGAACCCTCGGTGTTCCTGTAAACGGTGCTGAAAAACTTGCTGAAGTTCTAACTGAAGAGAAGCCGGACGTGCTTGTTGATTTTACTATAGCAAATGCAGCCGTGGGTACAATCAAAACTTCCGCAGAATGTGGTGTTAATGTAGTTGTTGGTACAACTGGATTTTCTGACGCGCAAATGGAAGAAATGAAAAGCGCTATAGAAAAAAATAATATTAAAGCAGTTATCGCTCCAAATATGGCAGTAGGTGTGAATGTATTCTTTAAAATCATTGCAGACCTTGCTAAAATCTTAAAAGACGATTATGATGTGGAAATAATAGAAGCCCACCACAAGCATAAAGCTGATGCACCATCTGGAACTGCAGTTAAAGCTTATGAAGTTTTGGCAGATGCACTTGGACGAAACAAGGGTGAATGTGGTGTTTATGGTAGGCAGGGAATGGTTGGAGAACGAACTCCTGAGGAAATTGGAATACATGCTGTCCGCGGTGGAGATATTGTGGGGGACCACACTGTACTTTTTGCAGGTGATGGGGAGCGAATTGAAATTGTCCACAGGGCACACAGCAGGCAGGCATTTGTATCTGGAGTAATTAAAGCTGTAAGATATGTTGTTGGAGCTCCTGAGGGAAAAATAAATGATATGGGAGATGTTCTCGGTATAAAATAAAAAAATAAGTTACTTATTTTTGATATTTTTACTTTTTAGGGGGATATATGCTTTTTAAGAAACGTGACCCAGTAACTGAATTTGTTCCAACTTTCTTAAAGGAAGACCGTTCTGCTTTAAGAAAGATTCATGAAATGATAAGTGGTGCACAGAATCATATTTATATTGTATATCCATGGATTACGCTTGGTGAAGAATTTATAATTCCGTTTGAAAATGCTTTATCTAATAATAAAGATGTAGAAGTATATCTTATCACTAAATTGGAAAAAGAAGATGTATTTCGAAGATTACACCAATTAGATGACGTCGAACGATGGAAAAGTATTTTTGGTGACAACCTATCCATAAAATACAATAATAACATTCATGCAAAGATGGTAATTGTTGATGACACTGAAATAATTGCTGGATCTTCAAACCTCACAGGAAGCGGCCTTGGATCGTCTAGAGATTATGAAGGAAAGCCTCAGATCGAAGCAAATATTTATACAAATGATAGAAAAGCAGTAGAAAGTGGAGTAGGCTTTTTTGTTAGATTATGGAGCCATAAAACTTCAAATAAATATGAGGATAACGAATATATTTTGTCCTGTAAATCGTATCATTTGTCTGGAATATATCAAAGGTACCGAAAGGACTTTGATAAGATAGTGAATCAGGAAAAGGTACGGATAAAAGATGATGGGACTGTAAAGTTTAGGGGAATCTTAGGTTATTTAGATAGTAAAAAGGCATATGTTTTGGGAAAAACAAGGAAAGATATTGCCGTAAAACTTTTACGAGACAGTAAAAGTCTGGATTCATCTAAAATTGGTGAGGAAGTTGAAATCTCGGGTAAACTTACTAAAATGGAAGGACACAACGAGTTTACGATAAAGGAATCTCCAAAGGGTAATGGTGAAATTAATATAAATAGCTTAAGGTTGGGATTAAGCAAGATTACGATAAGGGGAGAAGTTATAAATATTGAAGAAGTAATCGAAATGGAAACCAAGTATGGTAGTAAGGTGTTAACACTGGTTAGAATTAAAGATGGCACTGGAGATATCATTTTAGAGCTATGGGATAATATAATTCCGAGCGGAAAACTTAAAGGTGGTATCAAGCTGGAAATAATAAACGGCTATACGAAAGTCCATGAAGGAGAATTACGATTGGGACTTCAAAAGAATGATGGAAAAATAAAGTTATTAGGTGCATAAATTAATAGTAGTACTATAATTAGATATATTGAAGGTGTGATGTTGAGTAACATAAATAAAACTAAATAAAATGGAGTTAGTTACTACAACATTTATTATACGCTCATGTATGCATGCGTGCAAAATATTTGCTGTACTTAAAGTGGTTGTTGGTTAATTAAGTTAAATCAACATTTACATAATTTTAACAAGTAACACTCGCATAATATTTATGTCATGAGCGTATTAAATTTATATTCAGGTGATTATATGGTAAACGTAGGTATTCTCGGAGCAACTGGAATGGTTGGGCAGAGATTCATCGAACTTTTGGCAGACCATCCAAAGTTTGAAATCACTGCTCTTACAGCATCTGCAAGATCAGCAGGAAAAAGATATGAAGACG
>JAEZKE010000110.1 GCA_023436175.1 Methanobacteriota archaeon | reverse complement strand
CCCACCTCCTGTTTTAGCAGCATTCATCTATGCGAGCTACCTCTGCCTCATACAGGATTCATCGACAGTATTTGCCCTTACATCCCACGAAATGGCCGTTTCACCGTTCCTTTTGATATCATCAGCTTACGCATCATGTTCAACTATCAAAAGGCGTCTCGTTTCTGCTCCAGAGTCATGTCTCTCAACATGTGCCTCGCGACACCGTGATTCTGTATGATGGATGGAGTTTCCTCAGTTTAACTTGCCAGTTGCAAGAAACCGGTAGCTGCTCTTCGGCTTACCCAATTAAATAATAAAATTGAACTTGAATATAAATTTTAAGTTTTTAAAGTTTAATTAAAAATGAGTAGCGGGGCCTAGATTTGAACTAGGGCTCTCGGGGTTATGAGCCCCGCGGGATCACCAGACTACCCCACCCCGCTGTACTATCATGGTTTGTACGTAAGAGTATATAAAGGTTTCTCTTAGTCAATTAATAAAATTAAATTTTAATTTCAACTAATACTTTTAATATGTTTATTAAATTAAGTTATTTAAAGTTATTTACGCTAAATTGGAATATTTTTAATATTAATTAAATACAACACTGCCATTTATGTAAATACATCAATAAAATCAAAATTTTCAGGTGATATAACATATAATTTAGCAATTTAATGCACAATTTATAACAATATGGCCCATAAATGGTTATTTTTTATTCTTGTCTTCCAATTCTCTAATTTCTCTACCCAAAGAAAAACCTACAACTGTTCTGATTGCTACAATTATAGCCAGGATAATTACCTGATTTAAATTTGGTTCTAAAATTGATTTTATAAGGTCTCCCGCGATAAAAAATTCCAAACCAATTAGAAGTTTGGGGGTAAAATCCATTCTCACATTGTTATAACTAGTTTTTCTCCTGAGTATCTCAATGGAGATTACTCCAATTGCTGCCCTTATTCCCCCATAGAAAATAACTATAGCTCCAAAGTAAGAGAGAATACTTGCAACATATGTTATTATTGTTCCATAATCAACCATGATAATCAATTAAAACCCTCGAAATTCTATGAATTTCGGGGCATGTGAAAAATCTTTGATTTTTCACGGCAACAAAACCAAAGGTTTTGCAGACACCGAAAATCAAAGTTTTGCAAAAATCTTGAAAAGATTTTTGCGCCTTCGGAATCTCTGATTCCGTGGCCCCAAACGCGAAGCGTTTGAGGGCTCCAAAAATTCTTCGAATTTTTAGGAAATGGTACACATTTCCTAACTCCCAAAAATCTGTCAAATCTTTGATTTGACGCACCGAAAATCGTAGATTTCGAGTACTTCGATTTTTGAGGATTTTGAGAGATTTTCGAGTGAAAGAAAATAAATTTCAATTATTCAGTTTCTTCAGGCTCTTCACCTTCTAATTTTCTAAGCCGCTCTTCGATGTGCTCAAATTTTTTATTGGCGTGTCCTCTGTACTCATTGAATCTCTTTTCCAAGTCATCTATGTCACGGGAAACCTTAACGTATTTCTTCTCAAGATCATTTACATCAGATTTCGTGGCAAGTTCCCAATCTTTTATTAATCTGTCGCTTTGTTCATCTAAAAATTCATCAATTCTTCCAGATAAACCATCTGTACTTATAGGAACAGTAACTTTTCCCCTTAATCTTTCACTCATTTCAGAAACTTTCTCACTTACTCCAGGCATTTTTTTTTCTCCTTCTGGGGTTTGATTGGTTCGAGTATTGTTCTGATATATTCCTTCAGATACCTTGTTACCCATCTCTGAAATACTGGATCGTACACCTACTAAAGAAGCCCCTTTTGTTTCTTGAATGTAATAATACAAAAGCACAATTATTGCACCAGCTAAAACAAGGATTGCAAATAGTTCTAGCGGTCCCATTGATTACTTCCTCCCTTTGGCACTATCTTCCATTTTTTTATCAAGTTCTGATTCTTTCTTTTCAAGGTCTTTCATTAATTTCTGGAGTTTTCCATATTCTGCTTTAGCTTCAAGGCGTGCTACTCTTTCACCTATTTCACTATGGAGATATCCGACCTTGTGCATGATATCTGAAGTGTTCTGCCTTATATTAGCGAGTTGCTCCTGCTGATCTTTAGGTAGTGGAATTACATTCTCCATCATTCGTTTTGTTTCAATATCCTTTTCTACTAAAGAGATTTTCTTAAGCTCCACCTGTTTTTCAACAAGTGCTACGTTATTTTGACCTTCCCTCACTTTTCTCCATTCACTAAATACAATTATAACAACAATTGCCACAATTACCACAATAATTATCCAGATGATATTTTGTGATATTGCAGTTGTATCGAATGCAGCCATATGATTTCACCTTTTAATATTTTTGTCCAAGTTTATATATAATATTAGTCATTTAGGTGGCCTTTAATTAATTCTACATTTATATGTAGTAATCCAATATAAATAATTTAGAATTTTACCCCTTAAAACAGATAGAATTAACGTTTAAAGGTTATAAACATGTGAAATTAAATAATTTAAATAAAAAGTAGTATAATCAATTTAAATAGGCTTATAATAGATTTACCTCTTGTTTACATGATTCATATCATCCAAATCGGGATCATCATCTTTTAATCTACTTTCTATCCAATCATATTTCATCTTATCAAAACTTTCTTCTTTTACGTTATTAAATTCCCTTTTTAAGTTTGAAAGCCTCTTATTAGTCCTTTCATATGATTTCTTTTTCTTGTAAAGCGCTGAAATTCCCAAAATTAAGACTAAAACTACTACAATTACTATAACACTTATGAATATATCCCCACCAAATAAAAAAGCCGGAAAAGAACCAGTGATATAACCAACCTCATTTTTATTATTATTTGGAATTTTTTAACCCCCTAAGCTATCCTTAAAAGATTAGTATATTTATTAATTGATTTTTATACATTTACTTTATTAAATTATTCTACAATACTAAATTAAGCTAAAAAAGTCATACTTATTTAAAAATAAATTATTTTATGATTCAAATAGAACTCAAGTATTCAATAGATTAGACTTATTCAACTTTCAGGTTAAATTCATCTCCCAAATTTTGTAGGGTTAAAATAAATCCTTAAAAATTTATTAATGAAAAAATAGAAATAACGGTTATAACTAAATTTAAAGCTTCATTATTTAAACTGAATCTGTGTAATTATAATTAATTTTTCAGCTAAGTAAAATAACAATAAAATTGGATTTATGTGATTATATGATTGATATGTATAAAAAATCTGGAAAAATAGCATCAAAAGTTAGGAAAGATGCAGTAAATTATGTAAAAGAAGACATGAAAGTTTTAGACCTTGTAGAATTTGTCGAAGGTAAAATTACAGAACTGGGAGGTAATATCGCATTTCCTTGTAATATCTCTGTAAATGAAATAACTGCCCATTATACATCTCCTGCAGGTGATGAAAATATAATTAAATCAGGAGATATTGTTAAAATTGACTTAGGCGCACATATAGACGGATACATTGCAGACACTGCTGTAAGCGTACTTGTTGGAGAAGACATCCCCGAAGAACAGCGCGAAAAACACGAAAATATGATACTTGCATCCCAAGAAGGGCTTGAAAATGGAATAAGTGCTATAAAAGCAGGTGCTGAAATTGGGAAAGTGGGAGAGATCATAGAAAAAGCCATAAACGATAGAGGATTTAACTCTGTATCCAATTTAACTGGCCATAGCATGGATCAGTGGATACTTCATGCAGGGCTCTCAATGCCAAATATCAAGGAAAATAATCCCCATAAATTAGAAGAAGGAGATGTTCTAGCAATAGAACCATTTGCAACCGATGGTATTGGAAGAGTTACTGATATGAATGACACATACATATTCAAATTCTTAAGGGACAGACCCATGAGATTACTTCATGCGAGAAGAGCTTTAAAAATTATAAAAGAAGAATATATGAGTTTACCATTCTCAGGTAGATGGCTTACAAGTCATTTCAGCGAGCATCATCTAAATGCAGCAATGAGAATGCTGATTTCATCAAGAGCAGTCTATCCTTATCACGTACTTAAGGAAAAGAGTAATGCTGTTGTTGCACAATCAGAACACACCGTCATCGTTGAAAGCGATGGTTGTACCGTTATTACAGAATAATTACTCAAAAATTAGAACCCATTAAACTGTTTCTTTTCTCTTCATTCTTTTTTCTATTCTTCTATCTTTAACTGATATATCTTTAAAACCAGTTAAGAAATCATCAAAAGATTTAAAATAATCGAGCAGAGATATATCTAAAAAATCAAAGTTTTTTAGATTACCATAATCATCTAAATAGTCAAAAGGCACAGTATACAAATAATAACTGTAATAGTCACTGGTATGCGATTCAGGCTTTATGTAAGATAGAATTTTATTAAATTTTTTAATATCTTCTATATCATAAACATTTGTTAAAAGTATATGGGACCCTAAAACGGACAAATATGCTTTTGCCCTCCCTAAATCCTCTTTCATCCATTTTTCAAGAGAATCTGCATCATCAAGTAGTTCTTTTATTTTAGACTTCACTTCAAGTCCATTATCAGTCAGCGAATATATATTATAAGGAGAAAGGGACAGTAGCATCCGCCTTTGCTTTTTAAAGTAACCCTTATCAACAAGAGGATCTCTTACATATTTATTTTTATATTCTATAGACGAACCAATTTTTTTATATAATATATCCACAAATTCCTTTAGATTTAATTCAGGATATTCTAAAATGAGTTCAATTAATATTTCTTCATGTGGCTTAGAAGACAATTCGCATGATTCGCCTTCACTAATAATTATACTACCATGAGACCTTTTTAAAAAGTTGAATTTCTCATCTGGATATAATTTAAGATTTTTTTTTAAGAGAAGATCCATCAATGTTAATTTTATCATTTTATCTCCACTATCTTTGGGAGATATAATCATCAGAGATTCAGCAGGAGTTAAGTTTAATGATTCCATTTATCAAAACTCCTTATAACTGTTTTAAAATTAATATCATTTTATCCTCGGATTGAACGTGTGGCAAGTATTGCCTTTTCACTACCGTCAGTATCCTGTAATTCATCATATATACTCTGTGCACTGTTCAGGTATTCTATTGCATTATCCATTTCACCCTTTTCTTTATATATTATACCCATATTATAAAGTGCATCAGCCATTTCTTCCCTATTATCCGTCTCAATGGAATATTCATAAGCTTTATCAAAATATATCAACGCTTTATTTAGATTACCGCGACGCATGCTTTTTATTCCAGTTAACATGAGTTGAGATAACTCCTTTCTTTTTTCAGATGTACGCAATCTATAATATAATAGTAACATACCGCCGTAAGCAAGGAATATAGCCCCTAAAAGTGTAATTATGTCCATTTTAATCACATGATATAATTATAATCGTTGAAATATAGTTTAAACGTTAATTAAAAATAAAAAGTTTGTAGGAACTAGTTCCTACATTTTCAAACTTAGTAGTTTGCAAGTGGGTCTTCTTTTTCTGTGCTTGCTTTGTATGGGACTGGTAATCCCATTGCGATCCTTTCATCAATTGTTTTTTGATTTTTGGTTTTTTTGTCTTTTGCAAGCTTTTCTAAGAGACCGAGACCTGGTTTTACATCAGCCATAGGTTTGGTTTCAATTAAACCTGCGTCAACGGCAAGTTTAAATACGTTTTCACCAGCATCGGTACGTGTAAGTACTGTTGACCAGCCATCTGGAGAACCTACTGAACCTGTTGAAATGTCAGCTAATTCTGCAACGTAGTCAAGACAGACTTTACATCCGCTCTGTTCGTATCCGTGTGTTTCTTTGAGTGGAATGCTTAATTCATCATCTGCTGTGTATATCCAGAATTTACCTTTACCGATATCCATTTTTTCAACCAGTTCAGGGCTAACTCCCATTTTTTCAGAGATAAATGTTCTGAGTGATTCGAATGGGAAGTTTTCCATACAGTATATACCTAAAAGTAATGCAATTTTATCTGCGACAAATCTTACACCAAATGGATATGACTGCATTTTCCTTATACCCATTGTTTGACATGGGATTGCAACAGTACCGACTTTTTCAAGACCGTATTGTCTTACAGCTTTTTTAAGCATCCAGACGTTTGGAGAGAATGTGTATTTGGTACCTGCTGCTGCTAATAATTCATCAGATGTTAATGCAACTTGTGGTTCTGGTTTCCACATATCTTTTCCAG
>JAEZKE010000134.1 GCA_023436175.1 Methanobacteriota archaeon | reverse complement strand
AAGCTACCTGGGAAAAATGGGAACTCAGAATTCACAAAAGACTTGTTGGAATCGAAGCCGACGAAAGGGCAATGAGACAGGTCATGAAAGTAAACGTTCCTGATAATGTAAGTATAGAAATAGAACTTAAAAGCTAATTTATTTTAATAGCTTCAGAATCATTTTAACTAGCTTAAACTATGTTTTAAGCTTAAAACCCTTTATTTACTGGATGGTCAACCACAATCTTGTCAGTTGATCAAAAAGTATTTAATTAACTATCTACAATAGAGAAATCTACTCAAAAATCCAATGCCGGGATAGCCAGCCCAACCTTTTAGAAAAAGGTTGATCAAAAGGTATTCCGTTACTTAAACTCAAATTAAAGAAAAATCCAATGCCGGGATAGCCTAGCCAGGAAAGGCGCGGGACTTGAGATCCCGTGGAGCTTTGCTCCTCCAGGGTTCAAATCCCTGTCCCGGCGTTTAAAAATTCTGTGAATTTTTAACGTCACGAAAATGAGTTTTCGTGAACGCTTGAAAAATTTCAATTTTTCGGTGTTGAAGGAAATTAAAAACCTTCGGAAATCGAAGATTTTCGATGTTTGCAAATTAATTGATTTGCAACCGTGAGAAATTTCATTTCTCACATGCACCAAACACTTTGTGTTTGAGTGTTTCCTGAACCGCAAATCGAAGATTTGCAGGCCTTGAAATCGGAGATTTCAAGAGGTGTACTTCTACTCATTTTTTTAAACTTATTTTAAACTAATACTTACATTAACTAAAAATTTTAATTCTTGATAAATGATTACTTAAAAATCTAAATTCTTTTTAAAAAATGCACTCAACTATTACCATTATTTTTAGTACTTTCTATTTTTCAAAACAAATCAAAAATTTGGACTATTTTTAGAAAAAATATTTTGCAAAGTCTATCAAATAATAGGTGTCACATATGTACCAGCTGTCTGAACAATGGGAAAATTTAGATTAAGAATAATTAAATGAACACATGGACTCAAATTATGACAAAGAACTAGTGAAAGACAAGTTATATCGATTCACAAAGGACAAAAACTAGATTAATTTCTTGAAAATTTCAAAAGTAATTAAAATCAAGAAAATCTCCAATTTAATCAAAAAAAATTTTGGAAAATATTAACAAAAAATTCTCAAAGTTATATGGATCAAATTACAACTTTTAACCCATTTTCTTGAAAGTCATATGTCATTGTTTTTTGAGTTTATTCAAGTAGTACTTAGAATATATTGCTCCTAAAGGATTATGGGCAAGTACTCTATCCTTCACAGCCAGAGTAGTTACTGGTGCTTCTGAATGTTCAGTAAATAATATATCATGACCAATACAAAGACCAATTATAATATTTAGATCTGTTTTTTTCTTGTTTAGAAATGATGCTTGGCCAAATGGATTGCACATAGTTTCATGGCCTGTATTATCAATTTTATCTAAATCAAATTCAGTTTTATCAATCCCACACATTTTACAACATGCCGAATATACCTTAAAATGATCTTTAAAGATGGAATATATCTCTCTAGATTCTTTTTCTAAACCAACACAAAAAGCCAGCCCTATTTTTTTATAATTCATCTTTTCTCCAAAAAGAATTATCTCTTCTATACGCGTCTTTTTCATATAATATTCCGCTTCAATAAAGGCAGCAGTTTTCATTAAAGAGATTTCACGTTCTCCGTAAAGTGATTTCACTTCTTTTGTAAGTTTAAGGCAGTCTTTTCCATTTAAACATTCTTTCTCCAGGCATGCCGCACAATTCAATATATAACCTCCTATTTATGCATTCATTATATGACAGTGTTTAGTATTGTATTGCTCTATTCTAATGAGCAGCTAATACAATGCATTTATGAAAACAATAAATCACGAAAAGAAACGTTTTAACTCCCGTGCAATCGGTTCTGGCTTACCATAGTCCTGAGCTGAGTCATGATTAAGGCCCTTAAGTTCAATGAGATTAGAGTGAGGCAGTACTTTGTTTAAGGCATTGACACTGTCTTTTAATAGAGATTGAGTCTTGCTGCCTTCCAGCAATAAAACTCTTGCAGGCACATTTCTGTAATCATCAAGTGTTCCTTCAGTTTTTTCAACGAGATGTAACTCATCATCCAGTGTAGGGATAAGTTCCTGGTACGATACGTCATCACCTTTAATAGTCTTGATATTCGTCCACAGTAGAAGTTTGACAAGAGGCACCATTATAAAATCAGGTATTGGCTTAAAAAATTTAACTGAATCCTTTGTTAAGTCTACTGTTGCTTTTGCCACTTTACCCTCTGCCATATTCTTATCTAAATGTCGAATAGTGAGTCTAAATTGATCCAGTTCCGGCTGTCCAGCGAAAACAAGAGGCTCATAAGCGGCAACTTTACAGATAGCAGGGTTAGAAATAGCAGCATGCAGTGCAAAAAGCGCACCATCGGCTGTTCCAAAGACATAATGTGCACCTGTCTTTTTAAGCAGGGCATCGAGATCCTCGTCTTCCTTTTTTATACTGTAATCCTCACCTACCGGCCCGCTCATGCCCCGGCCGCGGCGGTCTGGGAGGTATACAGTAAATTCATCTGAAAGCATAGTTCCCAGCTTCATAAGATGTTGTGATGCATTTACACCTCCATGAAGAAGAATAATACCAGGACCACTACCAATTTGCCTGTATCCTATTTTAGTACCGTCTTTGGAAGTCACAGAACCTGTTTCATATATTTGTTTTGCATTACTCATAATTACCCCACATATCCTTTTTATTTCATCCTATTTATTTTTAGAACTGATAACGCAGCATTAACCCCATTTCTCTAAGTAATGAAATATGACTCAATATATGTACAATCAAACGTATACTGCCTGACATCTTTTTAATATTTGGCATATCCGGATCCATAGCAGACAATTTAGTGATAAGCTTGACCTGGGGCATCCATTGCTCAAGCTCATTGACTCTTCCAAGTCCCCATTTCATTCTCGCGCCAGTGGCACTGATACCTACGTTGGTCTTCTGTAGCCGTAAGTACAGCTTGCTAATTGCATCAAACATTATTTGACCTTGAGAAAAATGATCTACCAATCTTTTAAGGAGATTTTTTACTTCATCCTCTGTTAAATAATATAACAGTCCTTCAGCAATTATCAACGCTGGACGATCCCTGGGTATCTGCTTAAGCCAATCTTCTTCAGTTACAGATGAACCAATCATGTGATAACCCTCACGTTCTGGAAATAGATGGTAACGTAATTCAATAACTTCTGGAAAATCAACATCAAACCACTCTACACTCTCAGGTGGGTCAATTCTAAATACACGGCTGTCCAGCCCACATCCAAGATATAATACCGTTACCTCTGTATTATTAGTTAGATACTCTGTTGCCCACTGATCAAATACTTTCGCCCGGGCTGCAGTGGAGAGTATTTCATATTTAGACATTTTAAGGTTTTCAAAATTGTAGTCAATTCTGCAAATTGCTTCTTCAGCTGCCAGGTCATGCAGTATCGGATTTTTGGATTGACTTTCCACAGCCCTACCATACAATGTGACAAGCATTGTTTCTTTCTCTTTTGTAAAGTGCACCTTTTCTTGCATGAGTAACCCTACCTACTTATTTATTTACCCAATCCATATTTCAGGAAGTCAATAAAGTTATTGACATCTTCAAGAAATTTTGATGATTCAAAATTGTCTTCCATGTCAAATATTTCAGTATAATGGATAAAAAGATAATTTGTAATTTTTGTGACAAAATCCATGGAAAACCTGCTATTAATATCTCCAGCATCCATTGCATCAGCTATCATTTCTTCAATTCCAGCTTCTATGTTTTTTTCTCGAAAACTATTCAAATATTCAAAAATTTTTTTGTTTTCTTTGTTCCCTTCCTCCTTCATAAACATGGTAGTAAGTTTCAGGTATCCTGGAAAAGCAGCAGCAAATTCAACCCCAATTTTAGCATTTAGCTTAAGTTTTTCAAAAATATCTTTTTGTTTATAATCTTCCGCAAATTCTTCTATATGGCTATTCATAAATTCCATTTCAGCTTTATAGGCGGACTCGTGCAGGAATATATAAAGTGCCTGTTTGTCTTTAAAATGATAGTAAAAGGTACCTTTGCTGATACCTGCATTTTTAATGATTTTATTTAATGAAGCATTTTCATAGCGTTTGGTTGTAAATTCGTCTAAAGCAGCTCCAATAAGTTCATCTTTCCTTTGAAATGACTTTTCTCTCATATAGCCCCTCCCACTAGAAATTTACCAGTATACAAGTAAAATATCCACTAAACAGGAAAAACTACCTGTTATCAAGTATTTACAATGTAAACTGTAAATATAAACATTATCATATATTAAACTGGTGGTCTAGACCATATGGTCTAATACTGAAATTTGAATAGACTTTAAAATTATAAAACGTATATTCAACCAGTTAGACTATGAAAAAATAAAAGGAAAGAAAATTTTCAATTAAGGTGTAGACTCTACTCATTAAATAAAAGCTTTTTGAGCTCCCTTATATTTAACTCAATTAAAGATCTTGCCTCTGGCTCAGCAAGTACTTGAAATTGTTCCAATTTAGTTTCCAAATATAGATTATGCAATATATTCTGAAGTTCAGGAACAGGCATTTCTGTGATTCTTTTTATGGTTAAAAGCTCATCCTCACTTAATTTATCAGTATAATCTTTTATTCTGACTTCAAACTCATCTACAGCATTTATATTTAGAGTAATGTATTTTTTTATGGCATATGGGGGCATATGCTCAACTGCACGAAGTGCCTTCCAAACATCCTTCTCATTGAGTTTTAACCCCAATGTTTCATTTAAATATTTTGCTGCCTTTGCTGCCCGTTCAGTGCTACCTCTGCCGTAAACCAGGGATGCAAGAAATGCACTCGTCAAAATTGCAAGGAATGCAAATGGTTGATGTTCTGAAATTGATGAGATAGGATAACCTAAGGCATAAAATATAATATATGTAATTAAAATGCTTCCTACTATGAATGTTAAAACCGATAAGATAATCGCGACTGTTTTATTTTTGATCAATAACTTCACCATGTACTTATCATTTTGCCGTGTATTTATAGTTTAAAGCAGATTTTATTCATGGATTTTTTTCTAATGCCTTGCAGATAATAAGCTCAAGATAGAGAAAAATCTGCTAATAAGGGACATGATGAAAGCCGTAATATTTTAACATTATGCTAAATCTATTCCACTTTCAAACTGACAACGTAATCATAGTTTTCTGGAGCATTCCTCTTTGCATTTTCATCAGATACAATTTCAACCCTTTTGCCGAAGTGTTCCAGAGCGACCTGTAAATGATAAAGAGCAATTCCAATACTTATAACGTTGTACTTTTTAACTTTAGGTGCCTTGTGTTCTTTTACAGCATATGGTTTAGGGCCGTAGGCATGGATCGTGTTTTCATCACCTGTAAAAAACCACGGCTGGCTGTTACCTGCAGAAGGGGCAAGACGAGCTGCTTCAATTACTTTATCTAAACCTTTAACTCTGCTTATCTCGCTTAAAGGCTTTCTCTTAAAATCTGAAGCGCCACTTCTATGTAACTCTTCTGGTTTTGACTTTTTGGGTTTTCCAAAAGATATTACAATGACAAATTCTAAATCTGAATTTTTCAGCAGGTCTTCACTTGGCCTTGGAGACCCCTGCCAGCAGCTACCTATATCATTTCCAGATAGAAATAAGTCCATCTGCTGAAGCATATAACCTACATTAACCAGATACTCACCCTTCGGCTCAGAAAATACAGCTATATAATGAGGTGCTTGTTTCTTCCGGGTTTCAACCTGCTCTAATGGTATAATCTTCACTTCAGTTTTTATGTCATCATACATAGGTTTTAAGTTTTTTAACTGATTTGAAATTTCTTCTAGAGTTCTTTCATCAAGGGGAGTTTCATCATATTTTTTAACCGACCTTCTTTTAAATATCACATCATAATAATCAGTTATTTCCATTTTTTAACCTCCAATTATTCCAATAATTGGGGTTCAGAAAAATCCTTTTAGGATTTTTCTTCAACCTCCAAGAAATTTTTTATTTCTTGGGGTCATCAAAAACTGAAAAGTTTTTGATAACCTCTAAAATCTTATGATTTTGATTAACTTATATTACTAAATTTAATATTATTATGTTCAACTTTTGATATAATCATAAAGACATTTAGTTAATTAAAATAAAGTTAAAACTTTTTAAGTAATCGTATTAAAAAAAGGCAAAATCGCTATAAAACTCTTTTTTTATTATACAAATGAAAATAAGAACAGATTATAGATTTATTTACATTTTTATTATTTAACAGCAAAAAATAACATGTTAATCTTCTCTTTCAGCTCAAGATATCATTTAATAATATTAAGCCCGAAATTGCATTAACACTTAAAATAGAAAAGATAGAAAAATCCACCATCTCAAAAAATCAGGTATTATGTAAATAAACTAGAATAAGGAAAAATTAACCACAAATAAAACCGTTGTATATATCCCTGATGTTCCCTACAGCCAAGTTTATCTACAACTATTTTGATTACCGTTTGAATATCTATTAAAAATAATAATGAAATTCACCATTATACATACAAACATTTATACCCCTAATCAATTATTAACATACAGGATCATGAAGAATAAAATTAAAATGAATGCGAATTTTAATAGAGTTTTAAATTAGAATTAATCCTGATTTTTAATTTTTTTGGATTATAAAGAAAGATTTCAGGAGTTTAAACCAATTTTAAAATTATTTTTAAAATAGAAAGAATTATACGCCCAGTAATCAATTATTACATAAACATGTAATAGTGAATACCATGAAATCTTGGAAGTTGAAAATAGGATTGCTGCTTGCAGGTGGGCTGATTATGGTATCCCTTTACTGGATAATACCTTTAATTGGTTATCAATCAGTATATAGAGGACCATTAACAATTTTAATTTTAGCATTAGTTCTCTTTCTTGTCCAAATGTCTACCCGAGCCGATAATCGAACCGAGAATAATTGAGGCATAATAAATGCGGAATATATAGAAATAGCATTATAAGCCTTGTGAAATGGTGAGAGATTAAACAGTTGAATAATTTTTTAACTTATCCATATCTAAAACTACGTATAAATGCTATTATAGCTTTATTTAAATGGTTTATTTAGTTTAACTAAGATAATCTATTTTTGATGTAATAAACTGAAAATAAACAGTAAAATTCGCGTGTACTGTAAAAAAACTAAAATTAACTATTTAATTAGTGACTAATGTAATGAAGTCAGGTCAGTATCATTAATGATTAAATTAGGATCTGGATGAATACCCAGCTGATAATAAAATACAATTAATACCAATAAAAAGACAAAAGAAAGCAGACCCATTCCAATATAATGAGAAATATAACTGGAAACGAATTTTTGCATTTTTTCATCCCCTGACAATGAAAATCCCATATAAAAACAAATTAATCCCTGCATCAATGTGCCCATACCACACAGAACCCAGATAAATGCCCTTTTTTCCTGAGTAAGAATTAAATCTAAAAGTAAGGCAAAAAAGAGTAAAACCATAAAATAGCTAAAAATTATAAGATTCCCATGGTATTCTCGATCAACTGTAATTTGAACCCCCTCCTGTTATGACTGTTTTACTGCATATTAATATCTTTTACTATTATCTAAAACATTAAATTTTAATGAAAAATATGCAAATTCAAGCATTAATATTATTAAAAAGACAGAATAAAAATAATAATCTCTAATTTTTCTTTTGAATGAATTTTTATGGTATAATTTTTATAAGATTACAGCAATACGCATTAATAACATAAAATTTAAGTTTTAACAATAAAATTAAACTAATTAAAAGGGAAAATGGAGGAATTAAAATATGAAAAAAATAGAAAACAAGTTTCAACTAATAATTGGTGTTTTTTTCTTAGTTTATTCTGTTTACCCTTTTTTAAGTGATACACCCCTTGTACCCTACATATTTTTCGCCCCAATTGGCATATGGAATATTTTAGACGGGATATTTGCAAAAAAAAGTCATCTAAACAGATCTTATCATCCAGGTATGTGGATTGCTATGGTACTTTGGGGGATAATAATAGTTTATATCTATCTGTTCCAACCGGTTTATGCAAAAGACTGGATCTTTTATATTTACCTTATACCGTTCCTATTTATATTAGCCCTGGCTGTTTACGAACAGCGAAGGATGAGAAAATACAAGAAAGCAGTAGAACCTTATGAAAATACAATAAAAACAAATCCTGAAGACACCACTGCATGGAACAATATGGGGGCCACCATAGCCAAATTTAAGGCATATCAGGCAGCAATCCAGTGTTTTAACAGGGTAATAGAAATAAACCCAAAAGATGCCGCAGCGTTGTACAACATAGGTGTTGTCCTTATGGAACTCGGAAATCTCCATGATGCATTAAAATACTATAATATAGCTCAGGAATTGGATCCTGGATTTAAAAATGCTAAAAAAGCAGGCGAAATGATTTTAGAACTTTAATTACCTTTTAAATGTAATTTAGTTTTTTATATCAATTTTATTTTTAATCTTTTTAAAATCCTAATTTAGGATTTCTTATTTTAATTACCACATATGCAACTGTTATAGATAGTAAAATATTTTGACCAAAATTATTTCTGATTCAAATAATATATTTATCATTAAAAATAATAGAAAAATGGAGTCTTAGCATTACAGACAGACCATTTTAAGGATTAAACAGGAGATAAGATGAGAACTGTTATTTATATTGCAACAAGTCTTGATGGGTTCATCGCCCGGCCAGATGGAGATATAGAGTGGCTTATCAACATCCCTAACCCCGATAACAGCGATTTTGGGTACAGCGAATTCATAGATGGAATTGATGCAATTTTGATGGGTAGAAACACCTATGAAACTGCCCTGAGTTTTGAGTCATGGATCTATAACAGGCCAGTATTTGTTCTAAGCAATATTTTAGAGGATGTCCCCCAAGAATTGAAAAACAAAGCAGAGATAATCAATGGAGACTTAAAAGACATATTACAGCGCCTTGAAGCTATGGGAATTAACAATTTATACGTTGACGGCGGCAGGACCATCCAGTCGTTTTTAAAAGAAGATTTAGTTGATGAAATGATAATTACCACAGTTCCGATTTTGCTGGGCGAAGGTATTCCTTTGTTCGGGCATTTGGACAATGATTTAAGGTTTAAATGCGAAAAGGTTGAGTTTATAAGTGAATATTTAGTTAAACATTATTATAGGAGAGATAAAGGAGAATGGAAAGAGTAAATGTTGTTGTAAGACGAATTAATCACGGTCCAATAAGGGTTATAGGTCATTATAAAGATAAAATAAATTAATTTTAAGTTTAAAGTTTAATTAAAGTAAAAACGAGATTTAATTTCTTTTTAAATTCTAATAGATTCTGATTTTGGATTTTTTTATTTTAATAATAGGAAAATCAAAAATATACATATTTAAATAATTGAAAGCCAGATATACTCACATTTAATTACTCATCAAGAAGGGGAGTTAAATGGATCTAATAGATAAACTAAAAAACATTTCAGAATCCATGCCAAAACAAATAGAATATATAGAGACAGAAGAAGCCACAAAAAATGCATTTGTAATGCCATTTTTAAATGCGTTAGGATATAATGTATTTGACCCAACAGAAGTTGTCCCAGAATTTACAGCAGATGTGGGCACTAAAAAAGGAGAAAAAGTGGATTATGCCATCATGAAAGAAGGACAACCAACTATATTAATTGAATGTAAGCCTTGCAATACAGATTTAGACAAAGAACATGCATCACAATTATATAGATATTTTTCTGTAACTCCTGCGCGTTTTGGAGTTTTAACAAATGGAGTTATCTACAGATTTTATACAGATATTGAAGAACCAAATAAAATGGACGTAAAGCCATTCCTTGAAATTGATATGTCTGAAATAAAAGAAATACACGTAAAAGAACTTAAAAAGTTTACAAAATCTTCATTTGACCTTGATGAGATATTAACAACTGCAAGTGAATTAAAATACACTGGCGAAATGAAAAAAATTATAGCAAGTGAAATAACTAATCCTTCTGACGACTTTGTACGTTTTTTCGCTAAAAAAGTTTATTCTGGGCCAGTGACAGAAAGAGTACGATTAAAATTTACAGGAATTACCAAAACAGCTATGAATCAATTTATTAAAGATCAAGTTAGCGCAAGACTACAATCTGCCCTTGAAGCTTCAAATGAAGAAAAAAAAGAGGAAGAAAAACCAGAAGTACTTGTTGAAAATAAAAAACAAATAATAACAAGTGAAGATGAATGGGAAGGATATTACATTGTAAAATCAATTCTTCATGAGATAGTTGACCCAGATAGGGTAGCAATAAAAGATACTTTAAGTTATTGTGGTATCTTACTTGATAATAATGTTAGAAAACCAATATGCAGACTTCACTTTAACGGTAAACAAAAATATTTAAGCTTATTTAATGAAAACAAAAAAGAAGAGAAAATACCTATTGAAAACATTAAAGACATCTACAACCATTCAGAAAGATTAAAAGATACTATAAGTTTCTATGACAAACCCTAAAATCCTTAATTTATTTACTTTTTTTTAATTAAATCCTTCAATTCTTTGATTTCAGATTGCATATCAACAACTAACTCTTTTAATTCATTTAGTTCAGATTCTTTTTTGTTATTCTGCTCTTTTTCAGACCGGGCTACAAGCCACGAAGCCAATGACGCAGTGAACATTCCAAAAAATATAGCGCCAGTTATCATTAAACTTATTCCAAGTATATTGCCAATTAATGTATGAGGAGTTATATTTCCAGATCCAGCTGTTATGATATTCTGTACTACATAAGAGAATGATTCCCAAATATTATATGTATTAGCGTTATTTCCAAATTCTACAAAGCAGTATATGATAGTTCCTGCGCAAACAGCAAAAATGAGTATTCCCAGACTCCAATCCAGATGACTTTCTTTAATAAACTTATTAAACTTAGTGAAACTTTTTTTAAATAGTGCAAAGAACCTTAATAACATTAAAAGCCTTAATACTCGGACTAATCTTGCAAAACGGAATAATCTAAATGCAAAGAAATTAAGGGGAATCATGGCTATTATATCAAGCCATACCCATTTATCTTTAAAAAACTCTTTTTTATCTTCAGCATCTCTAAATCGAAACATAAATTCACAGAATAAAACAAAACAAAC
This sequence comes from Methanobacteriota archaeon, assembly GCA_023436175.1. Taxonomy (GTDB): domain Archaea; phylum Methanobacteriota; class Methanobacteria; order Methanobacteriales; family Methanobacteriaceae; genus Methanobacterium_D. The sequence continues at coordinate 59,966 of JAEZKE010000134.1, read as the reverse complement.
AAATAAATCAAAATAGACTATATTTTCAGCAATATCTGGATTTAAATTAGAGAAATCAGATAGAATAAGTAAAAAAGTATCAGATATAATTAGACAAATTATAATAAAATCTGCTATAACTTTAAAATTTAAGTTTAATTTAGGTTTTATATTACTTTCAGTCATATTGCTCTCATTAGCATATTTTATTAGAAATAATAATATCATTTACTATTGAAAGCAAATAGAAAGAATTATATTATCTTCTTAAAGATATCTTAGTATTCTCGTTTTTAATACTATTTTAAATTACTTTAAAAATAATTTTAGCTTATTTTATATTTCTCTCTTGTTTATTTCCATAATATGATAAATTAAACTGATTTTTACATTCTAAAAACAAGTTACACATCAAATTCATTTTTAGCCTTCATAGGAATAGTAAAATAAAACACACTCCCCTCACCAAACTTCGATTCAACCCATATCCGCCCACCATGCCTTTCAACAATCCTCTTCGCAATGGAAAGCCCAATCCCAGTCCCCTGATACTCTTCCCTTGTATGCAAACGCTGGAATATGGTGAAAATACGGTCAAAATACTGTTCTTCTATACCAATCCCATTATCAGCGATTGAAAATAGGTATTCATCATTTTCAACATTTTCAAGGGCTGAAATATGGATTTTTGGGTTTTCATCAGGCTTTCTAAATTTAATGGCGTTGCTGATCATATTTTGAAACAGCAATAAAAACTGGCTTTTATCGCCGCACACCACCGGGAGCGGGCCATATGTGATTTCAGCATTGTTTCTTTTAATTAAATCATTTAAATTAACAAGTACATTGTTTAAATTTGATTCCATGTCTACAGATTGGTAATTTTCTTGCTTTGTTCCAACTCTCGAGTATTCTAATAAATCCAGGATCATCTGCTTCATACGCACACTTGCATCAACTATATAACCCATAAACTCGTCCGCATCCTCGTCAAGCTTTTCCCTGTAACGCCTCTCCATCAACTGGGTGAAACTGGCAATGGTCCTAAGGGGTTCCTGCAGGTCATGGGAAGTAACATAAGCAAACTGCTGTAATTCCTCATTTGAACGCTTGAGTTCATCTAAAAGAGTGTTAATTTCTTCTTCTGCTTTTTTATGTTTAGTGATATCTAATGTAACCCCCGTAATCCTTGATATTTTCCCAGATTCATCTTTAATAAGAAATGCCTGCGTCCATACCCATACAATTTCACCATCAGGCCGTATTACACGATATTCAAAACCTTTAGTAACATTATCAATTTTATCAGATTTACCCCAGATCAGTTCAATAGCTCTGTCTCGATCTTCAGGATGTATGGCATCAATCCATGATCTAGGGTCATTATATAAACTTTGACAGCTAAGCCCCCATATTTTCTCATAAGTAGGGCTAACATATATTATTTTACTCAATTTAGGGTCAACAACCCAGAATACCTCTTCAATAGTTTCCGCTATCTGGCGGAATTTTTCTTCACTTTCTACCAGTGCAGTTTCAGCCTTTTTAAGCTCAGTAATGTCATTACAAATTATCAAAATACTTGAAGGCTCATTTCCTTTTTTAAGTAATGCAAAATGGATGTAAATCCAGTTAATACTGCCATCCTTTTCTATTATTCTTGATTCAATTGGTTTAATTGATTCTCCATTTAATAATTTGGAAATTCTTTTAACACGTGCCGGCATTTCTTCTTCAGGCAAAAAACCCAACTCAGTAAAGTGCATCCCAACTAATTTTTCCCGGGGAATATTTGCAAATTCTTCTGCTTTTTTATTGACATTTTTAATTGTGCCGTCTAAATCTAAGAGAATTGTGTAGGTAGGAGATAACTCAAAAAGTGTTTTATACTTTTTTTGGCTTTCTTTTAGAGATTCAAAATCTTTTTTCGGGACAATTATATGAGTCCCCACATCTATAATGGAATTTGATTCAGAGAATGTTTCGAGAATCTCTTTTAAAGTATTTTTACTTTCTTTGAGTTCATTTACAGTTTTATCAGGTAAATTTTCTCCCATAATTACATCCCATCTATATCTATTTTGAGTATTCCATTAAGTTCTATTAAATCAAAATAGTGTACTATATCACATAAATTTTTTATGATTTAACTTTAAATTAGAAAAAATAAGAAGATGAAAAGCAAACTAAAGATGTTAATTGATTATAAATTAAAAAACAAGGAGTTTGAAGTGAAAACATTAAATTATATGTACTTTTAACTGTTTAAAGTTATTTATACTTTTAATTCACTATTAGGATAGTAGTTCAAATACTATCTAAATAAAATTGAATGCAGCAAATCTATATTAAAAGCAAAGATAATTAGTATAAACCCTAAATACAGAATAAAAAATTCAAGTAGATTAAAAAAACATTGAGTTGATTAAATGGACTGGAAAATTATTGGACTAAGTGCTTTGGTGAATGCTGTTCTAACTATGATATTATCATTGATATTATTCCCTATCTCGTTTTTAGGCCCAATTATTGGAGGATTTTTAGCATCTTATCCAAGCAAAGGATTTGAAGATTACGAAGAAATGGACGAAAAAGACGGAGCAGTTGTTGGGGCAATTTCAGGAGGAATTGGTGGTTTAATAATAGGTTTATTATTCATGCTTGGCTTTGGAGATATAAATACCATTACCGGGTTTATATCCACCCAAATAGGGACAGTAACTGGAGTTATCTTAATTACAGGATATATTATCCTTGAACTGGCAATAATTATAAGTTCAATTTTAGGATTAATAGGGGGAGTGATTGGAGTTGCGGTCAAAAAGTAATTTTAGTTTTTACCGTCAATTCGCGCAAATGCCGTGAAATAAAAATATTTTTTCCAATTGTTTAATACAGTATATTAAATAATTTTATCCATTATACGCCTGTTCTACCAGCTAATTGCACACCAGTAACTTCTTAATGTTGCAATAAGTTCCTGGCTTTGCCCTAAAGCAAATTTTTTACTTCCTCAATTAACTTTTTAGTAGATTCAAACATATTCAATGCAGTTTTTTCGTCATAAATATAGCTGTAGTCAGCCATTTCTCTTGCTTTCATGGCAGAATCAAAATCCCAAAAAATATCATCACTTATGACTCCATAATTTACAAATAGAGTTTTAATTGCAAATTTAAGGCCAGAATGACTTTTTTCTTTGTAACCCCTGCTAAAAAGGAGTCCTCTAAAAGCATGGAACATGGAATAATAACTTTGAACTATGGCCCATTTATAATTCCCTGCATTAATAGAATTCTCCGCAGATTCTAAATCATAAAGGGCTTCCTTAATCTCTTTTTCAATTAATTCACAATCGATACAAATTTGCACTATGTTTCCCTTTTTGTATCTTTTAAAATTATAGTTCATTTAGACTCTCCCTTTTAATTACCAAGTATCCATTAAATTTAATTAACTCAAAATAACCTTTAATAGCATCTCCTGCAATACTAATTTCTTTCTGGATTCTCTTTTATCTTGAGATCATGATATCCTTCATAATTATCATTACATTATATAAATTAACTTTAATATGTATCAGTTACGAAATAATTTTAGTATTTACTATTAAACACAAATAGAAAGAGTTAATTATTAGTTTTAGAGATTTACCAACAACAATAAAAATAGAAGCTATTTCTTCGTTATAGTACAGTATAGCGAAATAAAAATGTGCATATATCTGAAAAATTAATAGTAAGATTAAGTATCCTGCGATTTAATTTGTTAAATTTACCAAATATCAATAATTTGACCTAATATGTATCCCTAACTTAAATTTTTTTAAATTTTAATATAGTAACAGTACATGAAAAAAGAAAATAAATAGTTATATTTAATATCAAGTGATTAATATTGTTCTAAATTGAAATATTCATATATTAATTTAAGTATATGCCCATAAATCCAGGGGACAACTAAAATAAGTATAATCCCTGAAATCCAGATTAATAACTGCCATGATAAACTTAAATTTGAATAATTAACTACGTTTAAATATGATATTAACCAGTTCAATATTCCTGCAGTTCCAAGCATTAAAAGACCTGCAATCCAATATTTGCCAAAACTCTTTTTTTCCATAAAAATCTTCCCGCAATACACGTACTCAGTTATCGGCAGTATATAAATTTAATCTTAAAATCATGGAAAACAGTTGAGAATAATAAGATATAATAGTATAATTCAAACTATAAGTGCATAGCTTCAATTTACTTTCCTATAATATAAATTTAATATATTACAAAAATACAGCCATAAATTCTCACATGGGCAAAGTACAGTTTAACAAAAATATCATAATTCACCACTTAAAACTCATATTAATGACCCAGAAGTATTCAAACATTTTAAAAAGCAAATAAGTATATTATTTCACTGCTTTCTCTTTGGAATTTTCTTCTTTAAGTTTCTTTTTTATTTTCTCTAATGCTTTTGACAATTCAAGGCTCGAATTAATATGATCTGCCATAAAATCAGCAATTAATTCATCATCATTAATTTCTTCATTTTTGGCATACCCAATAATAGCTAATAATGATTCCTGCCATGCTTTATATTCCTTTGTAGCTGCAAATTCACTTATCAACTCATCATTACCCACATTATCACCTCCACTTCGTTTAATTTCCAAAATTATATCCTTGCATATTTAAGTTAAATTTAAAGTGAAAATTGGTTAAAAAATTTTGAAGACACTTTATATTACTCTGATTCTTATTTGTAATAATAATTACTAAATTATTACTAATTTAAGATAGTACAAAGTTTAGATTTATAATCTAATTGATGAATATTAAAAACAGTATTTACAAGTGGATAATATTTTGAATTGCCCATTTTTAATTAATTTCTTATAAATATAACAGCATTATAACAAGATATTTCAGATTTACAGAAAATTAAGTATAATAAAATATATAGATCGGTTCAATTATCTGGAGGTTTTCCTAAAATGAAAAAAGATTCATCTCTTCAAAAAAGTTCCAACCTACTATATAATACTCTCAACGATTGGATTCTGAATGAAACAATCTCATTATCACTTGATTCATCTGAAAGATTCATTGAGTCCATTGACAAAGTCATCACCTCCATTGGAGACTCAGTAGAATTGCTTGGCTTGGGAGAAGCGCTTCACGGTGGAGAAGAAATCCTTATACTCCGCAACCATCTTTTTAAGCGTCTTGTAGAGGCACATGGCTATAGTACCATTGCTATCGAGAGCAGTTTTCCTCGAGCCCACATCGTTAATGAATATGTGAATGGCCGTGGTTCGGCATCCTATGAAGATATACAGGATACAGGATTCAGTCATGGCTTCGGCAGGCTCGAAGCGAATCTAAAACTCGTGGAATGGATGCGGGAATACAATGCAGATCCTTCACATCCAACTAAACTTTCATTTTACGGCTTTGATAGTCCAACTGAAATGACATATAGCGATAGCCCCAGACAAGTTCTGTATTTTGTTCTCGATTACTTAACCTCAATTGACAGTGCCTGCGGAAAAGAATACCGTGAACGTATAGATGAACTTATTGGCCATGATTCAAATTGGGAAAATCCTGATGCAATGATGGATCCTGCAAAGTCAATAGGGTTATCAGCAGCTGCAACTGCGCTTAGAATTGAAACAGAGGATCTTATTTCAGAACTGCACGTACGCCGTCCAGAATTAGTGGCAAAAAGTGATAAAAGTAGTTATTTAGAAGCTGCACAATATGCAACCATCGCACGGCAATTGTTGAATTATCATGCCACATTGGCACAAAAGTCTAAACCAGGAAAACGAATTATTGACGGACTAGGCATTCGTGACGTTATGATGGCAGATAACCTTGAGTACATCGTGTCCCGTGAGCGTGGCCGAGGGAAAGTGTTAGCCTTTGCTCACAACAGTCACCTAAAGTGCGGAAATGCTCAATGGCAATTAGGTATTGAACTATTAACATGGTGGCCTGCAGGAGCTCACCTTAAGGAAATTTTTGGCCCGCGCTATGCAGTTATCGGTTCTGCAGTGGGCGTTTCTGATGCTAATGGCATATGTCAACCTGAAGCAGGGACTCTTGAGGAACGACTGACTGCCAATCCGGCACCTGTACAGTTCATTCCAACTCATCATGGTCACGGGCTTCCAGCCCCTGAGATTGAAGCTATCCCTACTCGTTCTAGTAGTACGAAGAATTTTAGTTATTTTGCATTAACTCATCAAAGCTTCACTGATTTTGATTGGTTAGTTGCCCTTGATTCAATTACATACAGCCGTGGGGGGCCTCCACTGCAGCAATAAGATTTTATCCATGCAGTAACGCATTCAATATGAAAAAGTGCTTATTTTACTATTCTACTTTTTCCCATTAATTATTACAATTCTTTATTTTCCCACGTAAAATTATGATGGTTAACTACGAAATTAATCTTTACGGAGGTATTTAATGGATATTGGAGCAATTCTTATAATTGGAGGAGCTATTTTAACACTTCCAGTTATGTATTTAATAAGATATTTGGTCATAGAGAAAAAAGCTGCATAATGATTTTATTAAGGTCACGATAATAATTTTCAAACGCATGCGCAGAATTTTCTTTTTTATTTTATTATGAAATATCGACAGCATTTTCAGAACCCCTCCCAATACTGCATGCCTAAACTATATAGGTAACTCCTAACCTCATTCTTTCTGGGAGGGGCTTCAATCTTTATCTAAAAAATAAAATGTTTTTAATCTATCTAGTCAGTAAATGACTTTAAAAATAATAATTAATCATTATATTAACCGCAATCACCAGTAAAAGCATTATAATTAAATATAAATAATATTAATGCCACATATAAATTTGTTATGAATGTTTTAATCGTTGAGAATGAATCTAAGACTATTTTGGATTTAAAAACAATTTTAGGAAACTTAGGGCATACTGTGATTGCTGTAGCTTCCAGTGGAAAAGACGGTGTCAAAAAAACAGATGATTTAAATCCGGATTTAATTTTAATTAATATAAAATTAAACGGTAAAATGAACGGTGTAAAAGCTGCAAACAAAATAAGGGACAGTCATAGAATTCCGTCATATTCATGACTATTTTTATTAAAAACTGCCTGATTAAATCGTTTCAACTACCTGAAGATGCTATTGTTTTAAGTAAACCTATAAAACAGGAACATTTAGAATATTGCATTTCAAGAGCGTTTTCAGAGGATAAATAATATTTAGCTCTTTAAAAAGTAATATTTTTATCTTATAGATAACATATTTAGACATGATGAAAATTCAGGTTTACATGACTGATGATTGCCCTAAATGCGAAGCGTTTGGAAAAAATCTAAAAGAAGCTATGAACGAGTTAAGCTTAGATGAAGGAATAGAAATGCTTGATTTAAAGCATGCCATAAAGATAAATGTGACCAGCTGCCCTGCTATAATTATAAATGGAGATATAAAATCCATGGGAATATTACTTTCAGTTGAGGAATTAAAAGAAATATTAAAGGAGAATATGTAATATTTAGAGTGATATCTACAGTATAACTCCTTTAATCTATATAACGCACACTATATCATTCAAACCTATAATAAAGTAGAATGCCTCCACTATGAAATGTAATCATCAAAATTCCGCCCATATTTAAGCATACACTAAACATAAAATGTAATAACAACAGCCCCTAATAATAAAATAGAATATCTTGGAGGTTGGATTGTGAAATTTCAAAGGGGAAGTATATTCAAACCAGAAAAGGACTACTATAAACTAGCAGGAATTTTATTATTAATAGGTTGTTTACAGTTTTTTCTAGCGGTTAATTTAGCTGAAACACAGTTTCCAGGATATAGTGTTTCTAAGAATACCTTAAGCGATTTGGGAGGTACAATACCTCCTGTAGAACCATCAACCATAATTTTTAACCTCAGCGTCATTATCATGGGAATTTTAGTGCTTGCAGCGGTTTATTTAATTCTTAAAAGTGGGGGCTGCCGTCTATTTTCATCCTGTCTGGCCATTGCTGCCATAGGTGCTGTGGGAGTAGGAATATTTCCAGAATACGCTGGAAGTATCCACTCTTTCTTTTCAGTGATTGTATTCCTGTTTGGAAGTTTAGCAGTTATTTTTTCATATAGATTAGGATTAAACATTCCCATGGTTGTAGTGTCCTTAGCAACTGGTATATTTACTCTCTTATTAATCCTATCATTTGCTGTAAATTATGGAAATAATCCTTTTGCAGCATATCTAGGTTTGGGCGGTGCTGAAAGGTTCATTGCTTATCCTACTCTTTTATACATCATTGCCCTTGGAGGTTACCTCACAAGCAGGGGAAAAGACTGGGTTCGGATAAGGTTCACTAAAGGGTACTGGTAATACCAATATGCTGATTTAGGAAAAAATCACTTAAAGGAAAATTAATACAATAAGCCCATTATTTAAAATTCCGTCGAATAATAAATAAAATGCAATATCATTTTATTATATTTGAGGAATAACCATGAAAGAAGTTAAAACCAAGTCTACAATAGGATTGTGGTCTGCAGTTGCAATTGGTATAGGTGGAATGATAGGTGCGGGTATTTTTTCCATTTTGGGTCTTGGAATAACCATAGGTGGAAACTTTGTCTACATCTCTTTTATTACAGGGGGCATTATTGCACTTTTAAGTGCCTATTCTTATGCCAAGTTGAGCATATGTTATCCTTCTGCAGGAGGCGCGGTTGAATTCCTTATACGAGGGTTTGAAGATAGTCTGATTAGTGGAGGATTCAATTTCTTGCTCTGGTCAGGATATATATTTGCTTTAAGTCTTTATGCCGAAGCATTTGGAGTTTACGCATCTACATTTCTTCCAGCAGGAGTTGTAAGTATAAGCACTCCGATTATAGCTATCTTAATTATTTTAATATTTACAATGATCAATTTTTTAGGCCCTGAAGTTGTAGGAAGGTCAGAAACATTTATAGTAGGCGTCAAAGTAAGCATACTAATTGTATTTGCATGTTTAGGACTTCTTTTTGTAAAGGGGTCTTTGTTATCTGTCTCAAATTTTACGGGTGTTTTTGGTATTTTAACTGCAACTGCAATAGTATTTTTGGGATATGAAGGCTTTGGACTTATTGCAAATACAGCAGAAGATATAAAACATCCACGTAAAAATATTCCTAAAGCGCTTTATATGTCAATTATTTTTGCAATGCTAATTTATGTCACAGTTTCCCTTGCAGTGGTTGGAAATTTATCTATTCCCGAAATTATTAAATCCTCTGATTACGCCCTTGCAGCTGCTGCAAGACCATTTGCAGGTTCTATAGGGTTCACGATAATTGCAATAGCTGCTTTGTTTTCAACAGCGTCCGCCATCAATGCTACACTCTATGGGGGAGTAAATGTAAGTTATTTAATGGCAAAACAAGGTGAATTACCTTCGTTTTTTACAATTAAAAAATGGAGAGACGCAAAGGAAGGCCTGTTTATAACTGCAGGCATTGTAATTCTTTTAACACTTTTCCTTGATTTAAACAGCGTGGCAATGATGGGAAGTGCCCTATTTTTAATAATTTATGCAGGAGTAAATTTTGCACACCTTAAACTGTATAAAAAAACCGATGCCAACAAATATATTATCTGGCTTGCTATTGCAGGATGTCTATTCTCTTTTATTATTCTGGCTTATTATGAGATATTACATTCACCCAACACGCTTGTTATACTCTTATTAGTGATAGTGCTATCCTTTTTAGTTGAATGGTTATACAGGAAATACTCTCGAAGAACATTAAAAAAACGAAAAGTTATAAACTAAAGTGTAAATCAAAAGCAGTAGCTTTAAAAAGTAAAATAAAATAGTTAATACATTGAAGACACAAAATCAATGCAGCTAAGAAATTCTCTCTTTGTCATGCTTTCTAGAACTCATTCTAGCGGTAAGTATCTTTTTAGCCCTTAAAAGATCTTCATCTGGATTTTCTGACTTTTCAATAGCATCTTCAACTTCTTTAAGTACTTTATCAAAGTCTTTGCCTCGGCTTTCACGCGCCTTTCTTAAAAGATCTTTAGATCCATAACCTTCTTCACTATTATTTTGAGCCGCCATTTTTTTATGATCCTGTTAATTAATCATACTATATTATATATTTTTAATAATAAGTATATTACATCCCTTTTTTCATTTAAGGATTCTGTTAGTTTAATGTCCATAAAATGGGTTTAATCTAAAATTAAACCAATTTAGTCCTTTGTAAATAAGACATAAAATAGAATTAGTTACATAAAATTATACTAAGATGGTAATTTAGCTGCATAATTAGACCATACCTGCTGAAATACCATCTTTGTCTTCAGTCCTATTTGTAGTTACATTTAATTGAATCTGTGATTTAAATGGTGCCTCTGCAGTTGTAACAATTATATATATTCCATTTTTTATATTTATAACTTTATACAAGTTTCCATTCCCATCCACGGCCATATTTTCTCCATTAATCGTTACGGTGGAATAAGGTTCTGTTTTACCACTTGATTCAATTTAGTAAGGTTTTTGTCAATAAAATCTCCCTTATTTAATTCCAACTGCTTTGGTTCAATCCCGAAGACATAAAAACAAACAGCAAAAATAGCTATAATCCCCCAAATATTAACGTATACTTTACCAAAAGCAAACCCATATAATACATATACTGCTAATTATGCATTTACGGATTTGCTTTAAATATCTTTGTAACCTACAAAATTAGTACAATTCAAAAAGTGATTTTTGGAAATGTAAAAGATATTTTTCATTTTTATTCAATATCATAGCTCAACTAGCCAAAATCTTAGATATTTCTTGTTAAAAATTAATTTTATTTAATTAAGTCACGGCAATTTATCTCTTTCGGGATTCCAGTAGACCAATGAAACTATCCAAACCATCCTTACTAGATTCTACTATATCTATTGCAGAATCCAGTTCATCATCTTTAAATTTCTGATCTACTATTAATCTATGGATAATAAATCCTATAATAGACAATATCGCCATAAAAATCAATATATAAAAAATTAAAGCTAATAAATAGGGAAAAGTGCCCAAATTATCCATTGTGATAAATGATAAAATGAAAATTACTAAAAAAGCATAGCTAAAACAACTGGCAATAATTAACAGCAATTTTTTATCGTCGTTTTTATCTCTAAATGCAGAATATGCAGCTATAGATAAAGAAGCTCCTGCTAAACTAAAAACCATAAATTCAGGAATTAATGCAATGATATCCATTCTTTTTACTCCTATCTCTACTTTTGTTCTTCATTTTTAGTCGTATAAAAATCACTGAAATGTTAAAATTATCTATTCATTATAACACTGCTGTTTTAATACTTCCTCTTTAGTCAAGGCTTTAGCATATTTTAACATTTCAGTAAAAGCACGATGATAAGTTTTTATTAGTTCAGGATTGCTATCTTTAACACCTACCGATCCACGGTTTTTGTTGTGTCTATGTGGCTTTTCTATATACAAATGGTGCTTATTAAAAATTATAAAATGCTTAATAGGCCTTATAGGTAAAACAGAATATTTAACACTTTCATATTTATCAAGAAGAGTATAAATTTCAGTTTTATCTTCACAAAAAACTTTAGGGCCACCTATGATTGTTATTAATCTAAATTTATGATTAATTGCGTGTTTAACTATCTCCTGCGTATCTTCACTAAATTCTCCTACTACTACTTTAAGTTCTAATTCGCCTGTAATTCTCCCTTTATCCTTCAGGTTTTTCAGTTCTTCAATCAGATTAAATCTCCATACTCTTTTTTTATAGCGTTCATCACTATGAAAAAGGACAATTTCATTTCCATACTGCGCATGACCATGAGGACTATGCCTGTAAATTAGCTTAATTAAAATAATGACCATACAAAATGCAAATAGACTGATTAATGTCAAAATTATTGAATAATCAAATTGAATTTTTGCATCCTCCTTAAATTCACAAAATGTGATATATTTTACACTTGAAGTGTATGTCTTGTATTATATATAAATCCTACGAATTTATAGATACAAAATTCAATGTTCAACAAAAAGATACAAAAAATCAATACAGTTCAATCTAAAAAAGGTTAATAATAAAAAAGAAGTATTTTAACTGGCTTAACATTCTAATCCAATCCATATACCCCTAATCATTCTTTAATCAAATAAAAATCTGGAAAATTTTGTTTTAAATCACTTAAGCTCTTAAATCCTAATATTTGAATTTATAAAAATTTAAATATCCAATTACAGCTTATAAAACATCGCTATATTATGAACATGCTTTGCAAATTGTCTGTGCATTACTTTTCTATGCTTTTTCATCAGTTCTTCTGTACTTTCAATAGCTGTACTATTCCTTAAAAGCCCAATAAATGCTAAAAGAGCCATTAAGACGCTTAAAACTGCTCCAAAAAGAACTACCCTGTGCATTCCTACAGTCATGCTGTGGGCAGCCGTGCTGAAAAGCTGACCCTGCTGAAGCACGTCAGGAGATATAGCCGTATTAAGTATTAGGCCTCCAAGACAGACTGCAAAAACCATACCTAAATTTCTGGTTGTAACAATTATACCCGATGCAACACCACTTTCTTTAGGAGGTGTAGATGCCATGAGAGCCCTATTTGTCGGTGCTTGGAATAAAGCCGTGCCCACTCCAAGTAGTGCCAGTCTTAAGAACACGTCCAGTGCCGTTGATGTTGTCTGGAGCTGTGTCATTGATACAAGGGCAATTGCAGAAATTATAGATCCTATTAGTGCTGGACGTCTTGAGCCAAATCTATCTGATACAGCACCACTTACCGGCGCTAAAACCATCATAATAAGTGGAGAAGCTGTTAATACCAGCCCAGTAATATTTGCACCTAAATGAAGCACTTTTTGCAGATAAAACGGCATTACAAAAAGCATCATATACATACATATGTAGTTAAAGTGCAAACTAAGATCGAAAGCTGAGAAAGTTCTGTTTTTAAAGATTTTCAGGTTCAACATTGGGTTTTTAGCTTTTAACTCGTTCCAGATAAACATCACCATTGTTGTGAATGTGAATACTGTAATCAACAGTGCTGTTGTATCAAAGCCATTCTGAATATAATTTAAGAGATAAACAAGCGAAAACAGGCATGCAAACTGCAGTGCAGTACCTGGTATATCCCATTTAACTGCACGTGTTGTTCCTCGGGCAAGAACATTATAACATATTATAAAACTTAAGATACCTAACGGAACATTCACAAGGAAAATAAACCTCCAACCGAGAAGCTCACCTATTATTCCACCTATAGCCGGACCTAAAGCTAATCCTACTGCTACTGCTACAGAGTACATACCCATTGCCTTTCCAAGCTGGTGCTTTGGAAATGCTCTTTTTACTATTCCCATTGAAACAGAGAGCATCATAGCTGCTGAAAATCCTTGTACTGCCCTGAATATTTCTAAATGTAAAATTGAAGGAGACATACTGCATAGAATTGAGGATACTATAAAACCCACAAGTCCTGCCAAATAAACCCGTTCGTGTCCTATAAAGTCACCAAGCCTACCAAAAAATAACACCATACCCAGTAAGGTAATAAGGTAAGCTGTCAAAACCCATTGTGCTGTTATTATATTTGCACTGAAAAAATTTGCGATTGTTGGGAGTGAAACATTAATTATACTTGCATTCATTGGCACCATTATAGCGCCTATTGATATTGCCATTAAGATCTTCCATTTATTACTATGGGGATCTTCCAAAATTACACCTCTAATTAAAACAACGAATAATTTTAAATGAATTAACCCAAAAAAAGAGTTTTAAATTCAAATTAAACCATTACTTATTAAGTTTACCATTAAAAGTATTATTAACGGTAAACTGCAGTTTAAACATCAATTTGCCACATAAAATAAACTTTCAAACAGATGAAATTTAATTTCAAATTAGATAGTACTTGAAAAAAATCAAACTAAAATTACCGTCGTCATGTTTTTTGTATTACCCTGTTTGTAAACAAAGCATATAAAGTTTTCTAATGTTGATCAAGTCTTTTATAAAGTCGGATTTGCTCCAGTTAACCATCTTTTAGGCTCACTTGGAAACGCCATTCAACATGTTTTCCAGATACTCTTTTGTCTTTTCCCCAAAAATGCTCTTTTTATATTTAATTGCTTCCCCATAATTTAACAGGGCTGCCCTCTTATTTTTAACACCAATAAACGATATTAAAGCCATTAAAGCACTTAAAATAGCTCCAAATATAACAACACGATGTATACCTTCAGTTAAATCAACTGCTTCAACTGAAAACAGTTGATTTTGAAGCATGACTTGGGGTGATATGGCAGAATGTATTAAAAGCCCACCATAACACACTGCAAATACCATTCCCATGTTCCTTACAGTTGCAATAACTCCTGACGCCATCCCTGCATTTTCATGGGGCAGAGTCGACATCAATGTTTTATTTGCAGGGGCCTGGAACAGCGCAGCCCCCAGACCAAGGAGTGCAAGGCGCCAGAAAACATCAAAAACTGTGGAATAAACTGTAAGCTCAGTCATCAAAAGCAGGGCAATCATACACGTGACTGATCCAAAGAACACAGGGATCCGTGAACCTAATCTATCTGAAAGCGATCCACTTACAGACGCCATGAGCATCATAACTACAGGTGAAGCGGTTAAAACCATACCTGCCACACTTGAATCCAGATGTAAAACCTTTTGCAGGTAAAATGGCATCGCGAACAGCATCATGTACATACATATATAATTGAAATGCAGGCTTACGTTGAATGCTGAAAAAATCCTGTTTTTAAACAATTTCAGCTCTATCATAGGGTTTTTAGATTTAAGCTCGGCACTTACAAACAGTACAAAAGCCATAACTGCAAAAATCCCCGTAAAAGAAGCTTTTGTGTACTGCGAATCCTCAACAAGATTTAAAGAATAAATCAGGAGAATGAAATATATGAATTGAAGTACAGTTCCCGGAATATCCCATTTAACTTCCTGAGATTCTCCATGCGTAAGGGTGAAGTAGCAAATTACAAGGGCCAACACTCCTATGGGGATATTTATCAGGAATATGGATCTCCAGCCGAAAAGGCCCCCCATGATTCCGCCTATTGCAGGCCCAAATGTTAATCCTGCTGCGATAATCACGGAATATATTCCAAAGGCTTTTCCAAGGTAGCGGAGCGGAAATGATTTCTCTATAATAACCATGGAAACAGATAGTATCATAGCCCCTGTAACTCCCTGTACTCCACGGAATATAATTAAAGCTGTAATTGAAGGGGATAAACTGCAGAGAAGTGATGATAGCACAAAACCGATGAGCCCTCCCAAAAACAGTTTTTCATGGCCGTAAAAATCACCGACCCTGGCAAAAAACAGCACCAGGCCTATAAACATGATAAGATATGAAGTTAAAACCCATTCTGCAGTGGGCAAATTAACAGAAAAGAAGCCCGCTATCTGCGGAAGGGAAACATTGGTTATGCTGGAATTTATGGGCACCATCAAAGTGCCTATTGAAACTGCCAGTAGTATTCTCCATTTTTTACTGTACTCATCCGTCGTACCAGGACCTTCCAGTTGATGAGTCTAAAAAACAGCTTTTTAAACCTGGAATACTGCATAAAATCTGTTTTTTCAGATTAAAATAGTGTTTATGTATGTTTAATATATTTTTTTGCGTTTTAGCTATATTATAAAAAAAATTTCCATTAAAATCCAATTTTAGTTACACCTTCTACTTTGGAACCATTCAATTTTCAGGATATACATTCTTATTATGTTTAATCGTATAGTTTCCATACTATATAAAAATTTTTAAGGGAATAAAGAATCCATTATGTTAGTAATATTATAAATTAAATTAATTATGTCCCTAATGACATGATTAAAGCTCTAAAATGTAAAATAATAATGTCAGAGATATTTAAAACTATTTAAAGTTATATGTACCATTCCTGCAGTTTTTGCGTTACAGCTTTAAAAGTTGGCCCAAACAAGAAGATGTCATTATGCAGTGCATTCTCTATTTGAACAACTTGCGTACCTTCAGACTTTAATTTATCACATTTAGATATAATTTCAGGTACATCACGTGATCCATAGATAATCAGTGACTTATCTTTATCAGACTGCAATAAAAGAAGATCATTTACAATTTTAAATACAGTGCAATTAGATTTGTGTACCCTGTAACCTCTGCGTTCTTCAAGAAATTCCATAGTTTGAGGGCTAAAAGTCTTGCTCAATGCAGGAGATATTCCAATAGCATAATCTGCGCTGCTTATAAGCGAGAGACGTCCGCCCAATGAGTGACCAACTGCAGTTACATTTCCACAATGTCTGAAATGTGAAATTGCAGTTTCAAGATCCAAAAGAATGTTTTCATCAAGATCAAGCTGGTGTTCCCCGTGACCGCGGATATCTATGGCGCCAACTGTAAATCCGTTCTCTGCTATACATAATGCTAAACCAAATGTTTCTTCTTTTAAACCACCGTAGCCGTGGACCAATACAACGGCTCCCTTCGAATTTAAAGGTTTAAAAGTTACACATGGGACTCCAAAACCATTACCATTGAGTATTTCTCGCTTGATTTCCATTTTTATATCACATACTCCACTTTTCAAAAATTAATTTAAAATACTAATCTGTATACAACCTTTTTTTCGAAGCAGGCATTTTTTCAAATATTTTTCGAGCTTCTTCTGCAGTTACTGGTATTCTTTTACCGTTTTCTTCCACAATTACCCCTCCTTTAACCAGTTTTTTGTACCGCTCCTTCCGGATTTCCTTTTGAGGATGGCAGATAAGCTGACACAAACTGCAGTTATACTCAATTTTGTAACCGGGATAAAATGGGTGGTAAAACCCTCCTTCAATTCCATTTATAGAATTTCTTTCAAATTGAACAGGTTTTGCCGTTTCCTGAAATATTTCAATTAATTCTGAATCTTCTTTAGGGATCTTGAATCTTGCAGGGGACCATGTAGACCATTTTCCACCATCGTAACCAGTACTTCCAGTGCAGACATAAGAGCACCTCAGGGGATGTGCTTTTTTAGCGGCTATATACACATCATCGCCAATTTTTTCCACATCCTCTTCATCTATCATATAATCTCCAAGGCATACTGCAAAGCACAGTTTACATTTATCACAGTAGTTTTCTTCTTCAGGTAATGATTTTGTAGGTTTTAACTCAGCATCTGTAACCACACTTGCAAGTGCAACAGAAGACCCATATTCTTTGGTAATTATAAGCCCAGAATACCCCATGTAGCCGATACCGCCCCGTACAGCCAAAAATTTGTGAGATAATGGAGGTACTCTGTACTCTGAGGGCTCATCTTTTCTGTACACAAAATTTGCATGTACTGGCTCTGCCCTGTACCCTATCTGATTTAATAATCCCGATATTTCGAGGGCAATTCCATTTGTAAGGGTTGTAGCCCTTACTTTCTTTTTTTCAAGTTCTTTATGGTCTTCCTTTGCAAGAAATTTATCGGCGCTCTCATCCAAATTGTCTTCATCAAATGGGACTGCAAATGTCACTGCAGAATTTGCCCCATCTAAAATATAATCTAGATCAGTTGTAAAATGCCAGTCTTTCAATGTTTCTTTAGTTGTAATCCCAACATGGCTTGCTCCAAGTGTTATGGCCATGTCTTTTATAACTTCAGTTAAATCAATATCCTCATTTTGCATAATGTTACTCCCAACTTTACTGAAACTAATTATAAATGAATATTATTATATATTTTAAGGTCAGTATAATGCACGAGGTATATTTTAATACATTTATTTAGTTTATGAAAAAGTAATCATAAACTAGCGGTGAAACTAATCTAACTTTATATCAAACAGTTAATTCTTAATATAAACTGTAAAAATATATAGAATTAAAAATAGCAAGATATTAATGCACAATATAAAAAAAATAAAGTTAAGAGAATGTACTTAACTTTCGGCCAGTTTCTTACCTATTTCTCTGGCTTTTTCAAGGACATTTTCCTTGTTTTTAACATCACCAGGAGCTTGATTTCCATAGGAAGCTAACACATCAGTGACATTGTATCCAAGGAATTCAAACATGTTTTTGGTAGCGTTGTAATAGTCTGAAAATATGTTTTCATCAGGATTACCCTGTGAAAATACTAATGCCATATCTTTTTTACCGTATTCTTCTTCAAAACCAGTCAAATAAAGCGCATAAAGCCTGTCTGTGAATAGTTTTGCCTGGGCAGACATCTGCCACATGTAAACTGGTGACCCTAATATGAAAGCATCTGCTTCTTTTAGTTCTTTATAAATCTCCTGCATGTCGTCATCTGTGGCACATTCACCTTCGTTACCCTTACAATGCTGACATGCTTTACATGCAGTTATATCCATTTTATCGAGGTTAAAACTTTTTGTTTCTGCCCCCGCATCAGATGCTCCTTTAAGTATTTCTTTAACAAGAATTTCTGTGTTACCCCCCTCTCTTGGGCTTCCCGTAAATCCTAGTACCTTCATTTTTGACCTCCTACTGTCCAATTAGTTTAAACTTTTAACTGGTATTTTTTTCAACTAATTGCCTATTAAAAAAGCTTTTATATTATGCAGTAATAGAATCTAACTAATAAATCAAGATGGTTATCTTAGAGTTATCTCTCAAATTCCATTCAATGTCTGTTGGGAGTTAGTTAAGTAGATTTTGTAACTATTGAGTGACCAAGTAACTATTTTGTAACCAGGTGAGCTATATGAGTAACAATATGTCTTGCGGGAGTTTTTGTCCCGTAAGTAAAGCTTTAACATTTATCAGCAAAAAATGGAGCATAGAAATAATCAAGGACATGTTCTTTGGTAAAAAACGTTTTAAAGAATTTAAGGAAGGAAAACCCAATTTAAGTAATAAAGTTCTATCAGACTGCCTGAAAAACCTGGAAAATAATGGAATTATTGAAAAGAGAATACTTAATTCAACACCAATTACCACAGAATATCATCTAACTGAACTTGGAAAATCCTTGAATCGAGTTATATATGAACTGGCGGTTTTTGCTTTAAATAACTGTGATAACAAAGAATGTGCAGAAGAAAATACCCGTAAGAAGATAAAAGAGAATTTTAAAGAGACTTTACTGATTAATTAGATAAATATTCAATAATACATGCTTAGTTTCTTCCGCAGCCCTCAAACACGAAGCATACGAATCTTAAAAAATCGAAGATTTTTGACAGTTCCTCAACCGTAAAAGCCTTTGGTTTTTACATGTCCTCAAAATCTTTGATTTTGGCAGATTTTGCAGACTTTTTGATCCACATTTTTCCTTGAAAAAAGTGGGAAGGAACTACCGTGTACGAATAAAACAAGAATTTAAAGAAACATTACAGATTAATAGCTAATTCATTAAATGAAAAAGGGATATTTTGACTCATCAAGATGATTTAATATCACAAATATCTGATAAAAACGTAGATATAGACAAATTCGCTGAAATTGTGATTAATAAAGAGTCTATACGCCATGAAATAATAAGTCAGATGTTAAATAATGAATATATAATGATATACTACCATTCATATTATATCTTAGCTAAAGCAAGCGAATTAAAGCCAGAACTATTTTATAAATACTGGGATGACTTCGCTTCGCTACTAAATTACACGAATTCATATCATCGAGATTTTGGCTTAACTCTAATTGCCAATTTAACAAAAGTAGATAAAGAAAATAAATTTTTATCCATATTTGAAGATTATTTTAAATGTATCAATGATGCCAAATTCATGACTGCACGCCACTGCATTCAAAATACATCACAGATTCTAACAAATAAAAGCGAATTAAAGGAAAACATCCTAAATATGTTATTAAATATAGATAAGTTATGTGATTTCTCCAGGAAACAAAAAGCTTTATTGAAATCAGATATTATAGAAGTATTTGACAAGTTTTACAGCCAAATGACTGATAAAGAAATTGTAAATAACTTTGTTATGTCTGAATTAGATAGTATTAGCCCAAAAACTAAAAAAAGAGCTAAAGAATTTATTTCAAAATATAAAATTTAAATTTTTAATGGCTTTTTAAAGAGGGAGAGGCCATGAAAATATGGACTACAAAAAACTGCATAATTTACCAGGTTTTAGAAGGCAGAAGTAATTCATTTTTAGTCAATTCAGGAAATAACTATGTTCTCATAGATACCGGCCGTAAAAACTCATGGGAAGAGTTAAAAGGCAAAGTTGACGGAATTTTAGGTAAAAACAAACTGTCTTGTTTAATATTGACCCATACTCATTTTGACCATGTTGAAAAAATCTACGATTTTTTCACGAGTAAAATCCCTCAAAAATTCCCTCGAAATTCGTAGAATTTCGGGGCATCAAAAAACGCAGGTTTTTGAAGGCTTTGAATTTTTGGGGCACAAACACTATCAAAAACGAAGTTTTTGACGCATCGAAAACCCATGGTTTTCGAATGCTTCGTGTTTGTAAGCTCTGATTTTACATGCGGAAAATGCATTTAAAATAAAAAATAGATACAAACCCAAAATATTGCCCACAAAAGTGAATCTGAATATTTGAAACAGGGTAACAGCCCATTACCTAATGGCACTAATTTAACCACAGGGTTCCTGATAAATACATTTGGAAAACGTGTCCAATCAAGATATAACTATGATCCTGTTGATTCTGACATCCTAATGGATGAAAAATATGATTTACGTCCTTTTAGGCTTAATGCATATATAATTCATACGCCAGGCCATTCAAAAGGATCCATAAGTGGCATTATTGATAATGAAATTGCCGTTGTCGGGGATTCCATGTTTGGAGTCTTTGGAAGTTCAATATATCCCCCTTTCGCTGATGATCCAGAAACTATGGTCAAAAGCTGGAATAAACTCATTAACACTAATTGTAATTTATTTTTACCGGGTCACGGGAAAGAAATTAACCGAAAAATATTAAAAAGTCAATATGAAAAGCAAAAACACGAAAAATATTAATGTTTGAAGTTAAGATAGAATATCAGTATTCCGGTTTGCAGGTGTCCTGATGATTTCCAATCTTAAAAAAATATCATTTTCGACTATAATTCCCATTATAATAATCTTAACTCTTTTGTCCATTGGAATTTTGATTCCAATTTTATCCATAGTGATTTTTGGGGCCATATTGGCTTATTACGTTCGTTATATATCCCGGAAAATCCGTCCCTATGTTAAATATGATACACTCTCTGTATTTTTGGGAATGATCATACTGGCCATTCCAATAGTTTTATTGCTGTATTTTACCTTCAGCCAGTTTGTAAATATTGCTGGATCCTTTTTCGGCTCGCTTCAGCAAGCTGCCACAGGTAATTCCACCATGAACATGACTCAAATAAATGATGCTATACAGAATCTTGGCCTTCCAGGCAACATTTCACAAGGAATTAATGAAACTATAAAATCAGGCATTAGTCAATTTATATCTTATATCGCTAAATCAGCAGTTAATTTAGTGACTTCCATTCCAGCCATTGCTGCACAACTCCTTATACTGATTTTTTCAGTCTTTTACTTTGCCAGAGACGGCCATAAAGTAGTTCAATATATACAAGATGTTATTCCGGATAAAGACAAGGATTTTTACAGGCAAATTTTAAACAGTGCTGATGATGTTCTTAAAAGTATAATTGTGGGTAATGTTATTCCTGCTGCAATTCTGGGTGTGCTTTCCGGAGTCCTGTATTTCTTATTAGGTTATCCTTATGCAATTTTACTGGCAATCATAAGCGGTATCGCCATGTTTATACCTATAATCGGGCCATGGATAGTTTATGGGGCTATTGGTGTTTTCAGCATCCTTATTGGAAATACTTTCCAGGGAATTATGGTTATTGTATTTGGATGGATCATTGAGACATCAACAGACTTTTATATCCGGCCACGAATTTCAGTTCAATACTCCGAGGTTCACCCATTAGTTTTTTTACTTGGATTTATTTACGGTGCGGTGACAATGGGCATTCCAGGATTATTTATAGGGCCTTTAGTACTCGGCATTACCTATGCAGCTTTTAAAATTTACCGAAAAGAAAAAGTGAAATCAAAAGGCTCTCAAAATTAAAATTATCCATTTTTAGTTTAAAAAAGTGATTTTATTTATTATTATCACTTTTTATTCTATCTTTAAACTAGCGACATATTCATGTCCCTTAGGAGCGTTTGTACTAGTGGTTTTATTAAATAAAATTTCAGTTTTCTTACCAAAATGCTCTGATGCAATTTTTAAGTGGTAAATTGCAATTCCTACATCTATATGAATGTATTTTTTTGTGAACCGTTTAATGAAACCAGGCGCAACGCTGTAAGCATGAATTAAGTTTTTATCACCCGTGAAAAACCATGGCTGACTATTAGTTGCAGATGGAGCAATGCGCGCCACTTCCAGTAGTTCGTCTGCGCCAGCTATGTCAGTTATTTCACCCAGAGATTTTCTTTTAAATTCTGAAACACTACTCCTATGTAATGATCTGGGATCTTTAGGCTTTCCAAAGGCTATGAAAATGACAAATTCAAGATTTGAACTTTTTAACAATTCTTTGGTAGGAGCTGGAATTCCCTGCCAGCAGCTGCCTATACCATTGGTTGAAAAGAATAAATCAACTTGCTGCAACATAAAACCAATATTAGTTAAATAACCTTCTTTTACCTCTGAAAACACAGCTATATAATGTGGTGCCTCTTTCATCATTCGCCTCTTAACATAAACAGGAGACACGATTTTCAATTCAATTTTAATGTTATTGTACATAGGCTTTAATGAATAGAGATATTCTGAAATTTCTTCAAGTGTAACATCGTCAAGAGGAGTTAAATTATAATTCCTAATGGATTTTCGCTTGAATATAGACGAGTAAAATCCAGTTTTTTCCATTTTTTTCACCTTATACTACTTTTTTAATATTATCATTTATAAATTCAATTATCCAATAACAAATATTCAAATTTTTATATTAAATGGTTTATGTTATCTATATTCAATTTAATACGTAGCCAATTTCCAATATCCTTGTTTAACCGTTAACAAAACAAATTACAGGTGAATATAAATAAATTTCAAGTTAAACATCATAAAAAAATAGGATTGAAATACAATGCTTTAATTTTTAATATTTAAAGAGCACTTATTTAATGTTTTTAAGTGTAATGAAAACTTTTTCAAATCTTCATCATTGAAATGGGCAAAAAGTTTATTGAACTTCTTAATTCTGCTTTTTTGCCATTTTTTTAAACATTCTTCACCTTTATCAGTGATGCTAAGGTTAATTACCCGTCGATCCTCATTACAGGGTACGCGCATAACTAAACCTTTTCCAACAAGCGTATCCGATATATTAGTCATATTCTGCCTTTTTATACCTATTAAATTCCCAATTTCAGATAAAGGCACTTTTCCACGTTTTTTTAATATTATTAAGGTTGCATAATAATTAGATGTGTTTCTATGCCCTTTAAATTCTTCATACTCAGAATCACTTTTTGTTAAAGCCTGGTGTAATAGATAAATATTGTTCACTATTTCACCTAATTCTACATTATCCATCAAAAATCACACCCATTAATTAACTATGAGATAATTTAAAGAATTTTATGCAATAATACCCATTTAATGATTTTTCAAGCAGATAGGCTCTTTTGAAGAGTATTTTAAACAAATTAATCTGTTAATATTATAATATCACTTATATTTATTTTTTAATTACAATATTGTGAATATAATCACGTTTTATAGTCAAATATCCCTGTTTTCATTGATAATTTAAAAAAAAGAAGAATTTGTATGATATTCCAAAAAGTAGATAAAATTCATCCTTTATCTAATTAATTATTTTATTAAATTTCTAAAAAGTTAACTAAAAATAAAAAAATAATTATAATTATTTACATAGTAATACATATCACTTAATATGAGAAGATTATATGGCAGATAAAAAAATTGTCCAGATTGCAATGAGAGCAGATGCAGAACTTAAAAATGAAGTTAAAATAATGGCCATTAAAAAAGGAATCACCATGAATGATCTTCTGGTTAGATATGTAAAAGATGGGGTAGAAAGGGATAAAAGAGAAGAGAGCAAATAACTTAATTTATTTATATGCTGTTAACTGATTATATTCTTAAATTCTGCTTTTATATTTCAATTCTCTAAATATAATCCTGAATTTTGTTCCATTAGTTCTATCCAATTCTATGGTCCCTTTCAACTGGTTTACTAAAATAGTTACCATTTTTAAACCGAGAGTTTCAGTAGTCTCTATATTTAACTCATCTGGTAATCCCCTACCATTATCAGATATAGTAAGTTCCAATTTATCCCCTAATTTTTTGAGTTTAACTTTTACTATTCCGTTACTTTCAGGGCCTGGGAATGCATATTTGAGACTGTTAGTTACAAGTTCATTTACAATTAAACCGCAGGGTATAGCTGTGTCAATGTCCATTTGTAAATTATCCACATCTATTTGTAGATCAATTATTCCCCTTTTAATTCCATAGGAATAAAACAAATCAGGGACAAGATGTTCTAAGTATTCCTTAAAGTTGATATCCTTAAGATCTTCTGATTGGTATAGTTTTTCATGGACCATGGCCATTGTTTTAACCCGGTTCTGACTTTCCTTTAGGACATTTATAGTTTCTTCTCCCCCTACATAGGAGGTTTGTAGATTAAGTAAGCTGGATATGATCTGAAGGTTATTTTTTACTCTATGGTGAATTTCCCTTAAAAGTACTTCCTTTTCCAGTAAAGACTCTTTAATTTTATTTTCAGCCATTTTATTATCAGTTATATCCAAAAGGGATATCAAACTTTTATTAGTTCCAGGAATTACAGCAACAGTTGTGAACACATTTTTAATGCGGCCATATCTATCGATGAATTTAAATTCATAGTTTCGTGGAGCTAATTTCGGGTCAATTCGCCTGAGATTATGATATTCTTCTATTTTGATTTTGTAATCAGGCGCTACAAATTCTCTCCAGCTTTTTTTGCCTTCTATATCTCCTTTTGAATATCCATAAAGTTTTTCAAATTCTGCATTTACAAGAGATACGGTGGTATCTTCTTCAATTATAATGGTTGCAGTACCCGTATTTTCAAATATAGTTCTATAATATGCCTCTGATCTTTTAAGTTGTTTTTCTACTTTTTTACGCTCGCTAATATCTTTAGAAACTCCTATAATTCCAATTATTTTACCATTCAAATCGTGCATTACTGTTTCTCTTATATCAACATATACTTTAGAACCATCTTTTCTTTTACCTTCCCATTCCCCATTATATTCTCCAGACCTCAAAATTTCTTCTAAATCTAGCGTAAATTGGTCTTTATCTCTGTTAAAATAAAGCATTTTAATATTATTACCTATTACTTCCTTCTCAAGATAACCATATATGGATTCTGCTCCTTTATTCCAGTAAATAATTTTTCCGTGAAGATCATAGACTATTACACAATCTCGAACATCATTTAAGATGTTTGCTTGGAATCGCAGCATGTTCTCTGTCTTTTTACGTTCTATAACTGGATGCGTAGTAACAACAATGCCATTTATTCCCGGAGTATCAATCAGATTTTGGAATAAAGATTCTACAGGAATATATTCACCATTTACTCCCCTAATTCTGGATTCTATTGGAATTTCAGGGTTTCTATCATTATAAACATCTTGTAAATTTTTATTTACTTTTTCCAGATCCTCCGGATGAACAAAATCTAAAAGATTTTTTCCTATGAAGTACCCTTCAGGATAACCAAGAATGCGTTCTGAGGAAGGAGAATCAAATATTATAGATCCCTTTTCATCAAGTATGTGGATTAAATCAGTGGCATTATTTATCAGCGCCCGGAATCTTTTTTCATTCTCTTTAAGGGCAATTTCTGCTTTTTTACGCTTTGTAATATCGCGGTTTACAAGAACCACTGTTTCAATTGCACCTTCAGCATTATATTCTGGAATTATGTGGGTTTGACAGAATATTAATCCATGGATCGATGGAAATTTAAATTCTATTTCCTGTGTTTTCCCTGTATCAATAGTTTTATCAATATTTTCAACCCACATATTCATCATTTCTTCAGATAAAGGTATTTCTTTGAAAGTTTTGCCAATTAAAGCTTCAGCAGGTAAATTAAAAGTATCAGCACCGTGGTTAGCATATAAAAATTTTAATTCTTTGTTTATCCTGAAAATAGCATCTGGAGAATTTTCAACAAGTGCCCTGTATCTTTCTTCACTTTCCTGTAAAACTTTCTTACTGTCCAATAGTTTTTTCTTTTCCAGTCCCATTTCACCAATTACACTTGCTAGATTTTTGAGAAACCCAATACCCTTTTCAATAAACTCTGCTGAAAACACATTAACTTTAGATAATGCTTTTAGATATTCTTCTTCATCAAAACCATATTTATGTGCTTGTTTTTGGAAAAATTCTATATTCGGTGGCTTAAAGAAAAACTGACCTGTAAAAAGGTTAGCTAGATGCTCTCCCCCAATATAAATTGGCACTGCCATATCCACAAGGCCATTAAGACATATATGGCTAGACTGCCTTTCACCAGCTTTTAATTTGTCACAAATTTTAGCGCCACTTTCTTTGCATTTTTTAAGGGTTTCAGGATGTCTACGATGAAAATTCAGACAGATATCCTGCCATCCTATAGCAACGACACCATCAGTGCACTCTAAAATATTTCCATCTAAATCTTCTAAAGCAGATATAATACCCGTTAATTCATAAAAACTAGTTAATAACTCCTTGATCCTATCTGTATCCACAAGATCTGAAAAGGAATAATTGATAGATGTCATTAGTTCAACCAAATGTATTTTGTCACTACAATATTAAATATAATTCAATTAATTTACTTAATATTATTATTCTATTTTAATGAATAAATATTTGCTAAATAATAAACCAAAATCTTATTATAATAATTCTTATTAATAATATCCATTTAAATATATTTAAGAGATAATAAAAAAATAAATGAGCCCAATTAATATTAAAAATAGAGAATAAAAAGTTATTTTAAATGACAAGACGACAAATAGATAGTTTAGTACTTTTTTAGTCTTATAATTGTATTAGTCTTAGTTAAGTGATTGCAATGAACGAAATATGGTTATATCTATTTCTTGTACTTTTAATAGCATATATTTATATTGGATTACACATTTCACGCAGATATGGGGCTAAAATCGTTGGTTGGCCGGCAGCTGTAAAAATTAAGGATTATACCCTATTCCTTCTTGCCATTCCCCAAACAGGCCTTATTTTAAATGCATTACTGGTTCTTTATAACATGGTTTATGGAGAAATTCCTGTGTTAATTGGTTTTATTATTATGCTTACTGGTATGGGCTTTAATTTCATTGTAAGGGGGAATTTAGGAAAAAACTGGGTACCGCTTTCCAAAACAACAGAAGGACAAGAACTTATAACTAAAGGTATCTACTCCAAAATAAGGCATCCCTCTTATTTATCAATTTTAATCTTATTTTCGGGCATTGCAATCATTTCCTGGAATTTGTATGGATTATTATTTTATATTCTGGCTTTAATTGCATTTGCAGTTAGAATAAAGAAAGAAGAAAAAGAGTTAATCATTAAATTTGGAGATGAGTATAAAAAGTATAAAGAGGAAACTCCAATGCTAATACCTAAATTAATGTAAAGTTTAAATAAAGGAAATATTATGGAATCTGATATTAAGCTTGAAGAGCTGAAAAAAGCTCTGAAAGATAAGAAATGCACTGTAGAAAAGCATTCAAATGTTATGGAAATTACATTTGAGAAGGAAGAAGATGGTAATTGGTTTGAAGATATTTTTGAATATTACCAGAGAGAATCTGCAGTATGCTGTCTAATGCCAATAAGACCAAAAAATGCCCCGCCTAAATTTATATTCAACGTTAAGGATATGGATAAATTCATTGAATTAATAAAAGCAGATGAAAATAGTACTTAAAATAGAAGTTTAATTAATATTAATTTGAGGTGAAAATATGAAAAAAAGTCTTGGGCCAAAAACTTTAGGTTTTCCCACGCCTGTTTTTATGGTAGGCTCATATGACAGCGAAGGAAAACCAAATATAATGAATGCCGCCGCTGCAGGCATGTGCTGTTTTGTACCTCCCTGCATATACATATCCTTGCGTGAAGCAACTTACACTTACCATAATATCATGAAAAGAAACGCATTTACTGTAAGTATTCCTCCTGAAAAATATGTGGAGGAAGCAGATTATTTTGGGCTTGCATCTGGAAAAAAAGCGGATAAATTTGAAGTATCTAATTTAACTCCAGTAAAAAGTAAATTAGTTGATGCGCCTTATGTTAAGGAATTTCCTGTAGTATTAGAATGTAAATTAAAAGAAACCGTCAATTTAGGGTCACATACCATGTTTATAGGGGAAGTTGTAGACTTAAAAGCGAATGAAGAAGTTTTAATGGCCATAACCTCCAAATCAGGCAAAAAATTGAGCAGAATAGATCCTGAAAAGCTTTTACCCATTATTTTTGATATGTCTACTCGAAATTACTATAAATTGGGTGAAAAAATAGGTGATGGGTTCTCAGATGGTTCAAAATTATTAAAAAATAAATAAAAATTGGGTTTTATTTATAACCTTGAGCTTAAAGACATGAAAGCACTGAAAACAGGTACAAGTACTGCTTTTCCAATTTTCAGTTTATATTTAAATCCCCTACCCCCAATTTCTTTTGAAACATCTCCTAAATGTTTCGGGATATCTATTTTTTGAGGGCATGCCTTTACACATTTCCCACAGTTAGTACAAAGTCCTGCATGGGTTTCATCATCACCCATAATGCCGCCCAATTGCCCCAAATAGAGAAAAGAAGCTCTAAATCCTTCATTAAACATGTATTTATGATTATAAATTTCAAAACATCTAGGGATATCAACCCCTCTTGGACAAGGCATGCAGTAACCACATCCTGTACAATCAACTGCCATGAGATCTTCATAGACCTCTTTAACTTCATCGTAAAGTTTTAATTCATCTCCAGTGAGTGAATTTGGTAAAGTTTCATTTGCAACTTTGAGATTTTCTTTAATCTGCTCTTCCTCACCCATTCCAGAAATAACGCATGTGACTTCCGGGTGGTTCAAGACCCACCTTAAGGCCCAGTCTGCAGGGCTTCTTTTAACCGGAGATTTGTCCCATATTTTCAGTGTCTTTTCAGGGACTTTTCCAGCAAGGAGGCCCCCTTTTAAAGGCTCCATAATGAAAACAGCCACCCCTTTTGAATGTGCATATTTTAAACCTTCAGTACCTGCCTGAGTTTGTTCATCTAAATAATTATACTGAATTAAACAGGCATCCCAATTATATGCATCTATAATCTCTTTAAATGAGTTAACATTGTCATGGAATGAAAAACCGATATTTTTTATTTTTCCCTTTGCTTTAGCATCTTCTAAAAATTCAAAAACTCCAAGTTCTTTTAGTTTTTCAAAGCTGCCTTTACCTAAGGAATGAATCAAATAATAATCAATATAATCAGTTTGGAGTTTTTCAAGCTGTATTTCCAGATATTTTTCCATATCATCATATTTTTTAATGAACCATGAGGGCATTTTCGTGCAGAGCTTTACTTTCTTTCTATATTCACCCTGTAGTATCTCTCCTAAAAATGATTCACTTGCTCCACCATGATAAGGATATGCTGTGTCAATGAAATTTACTCCATTATTTATTGCATCATAAATCAGCTTTTTAGCGCTTTCTTTATCAATCCTACCTGTTTTTGTAGGGAGTCTCATTGCACCAAATCCTAGTGCTGAGATTTTATCGCCATTTTTTTTAATTTCTCTCATCTGCATTTCATTACCTCATCCATCTATCGATTGACCTGTCAGTCTAATAATTAACTTAAAAATTTAATTATTCTGAAATTCCATTCCATAAAAGTTCAAAAGCAGCGTTTAGATTTTTTTCATTTAAGTTTTCAGGATATTTCTCAAAATGATTTACCGTAGCGACTATGTTACCCCACAAATAATCCATTGCCATCTTAAATGGTATTTTCTTGATTTTTTGGTCTTCAATACCAACTTTATAAATTCCAAGCATACTTTCAGTGTATGTTTCAAGCTGTTCTTGAGTTAGTGACGTTATATAAGGTGAACAGTGAAAAGTAAGTATAAATTGAAATTTATAAGGTTCATTAATACCAAAGTATATAAATTTAAGCCATAATGCCCGTATATTTTCTTTAAATGTTTTTTTATTGTTGTAATGTTCGCTAATTTCACTTAACATATTTTCTTTGGTGTACAGATATAAACAGTTTATTAATTCCTCTTTAGTTTTAAAATAATGGAATAGAGTTCCGGTAGCAACACCTGCAGTTTTTGCAATCTCTGCAGTGGAAGTTCCATGAAATCCCCTTTCAACAAAAAGTTTTAGAGACGCATCTAATATTTTAAGTTCTTTTTCTTTCAATGAATAACACCACATATGAAGCCATATCTTTATAGACTGATTAGTCAGTTTAATATTTAAAACTTGTGATTTATAAATAATTAATAAAAATGTTTTTGATCATCTGAATTTATTGAAAACTTTTGATTGTGGGTACTAACCATAAAAAGTTTAAATTATACCTTCAATTCATTAAATTTTGATTCAAAATGAGAGCTTTTATGGGTTAAATTTGGTAATGATTTGGGCATATCTATTTAATAGATTATAAATAATAAAAGATATATATTAACTATGAAAAATTTTCATATTAACGGCCGAAATCACAACCTTAAATGAGAAATTCTCAAGTTATTAACAATTACTAAATATAAATTTATATAATACATTAAAATATTCATTCAAATTATTTAAACAAATAATTAGGAGGAAAAAATGCGTAATCTAGAAAAATTAAGTTCATTTAAGCAGTATATTCCGTTGACAAGGCGATCCAATGAGCGAAATATTGGACTGCTTGTAGATGGGCCAAATATGCTCAGAAATGAATTCCATCTGGATCTAGAAATGATAAAAGAAATAGTATCAGAAAACGGTACAATAAAGGTTGCAAAGGTTCTTATGAACCAGTATGCTTCAGATAAGCTTATAGAAGCTGTAGTAAATCAAGGTTTTACTCCCATAATAGTAGCAGGAGATGTAGATGTTCAACTTGCTGTAGAAGCTTTCGAACTTGTTTATAATCCTAATATTGATGTTATTGCTCTCATGACTCGTAATGCTGACTTTTTACCATTGATAAACATCGCTAAAGAAAATGGGAAAGAAACCATGGTAATTGGAGCCGAACCCGGTTTCAGTATAGCCTTAAAGAACTCAGCAGATAGTGCAATAGTCCTCAATACAGGACCTACCCCTGAAACTGCCTAACCTTACCTTTTTCATTATATTATATTCACTCAAAGTGAAGTTTTTTATCTTTTTAAATAGGTAGATGGTGGAATTCATTCATTAAACTATTTTTTAATTTATTTTTAAATAAAACATTAATCCAACCTTTAGAAAATGCTTTTTTGCGATAATTTATCCAATTAAGTAATAACCATATTTTTCCATCTAAAAAAACATTTAAAATAGTTTCACCAAAACTATTTTGAATAATAAAAAGTTTAATTTATTATTTATTTGCAGGGATAGTCAAGTCCAACCGCTCAAAAATTCGGAGAATTTTTGGTGTTTGAAAATCTCCGATTTTCAACCGTAAAAATCAAGGATTTTTACACACCCCGAAAAATTAAAGATTTTTCGAAGGCTTTTAAAAAAAGTCCTCAAACACAAAGTGTTTGGGACGCCGAAAATCCCATGGATTTTCGAGCGTCGTCGAAAATTTTTTATTTTCGGGCAATCAAACCGAAGGTTTGACAGGTTGATCAAAAATACTCCCTTTTCAACCCAAATAAAAAATCAGTTGCCGGGATAGTCTAGTCAGGTAAGGCGTAGGATTCGAAATCCTATGAGCGTCGCTCACCCTGGGTTCAAATCCCAGTCCCGGCGCTTACTTTAAAAGGTAGATGAATAATGAAAATACTAAAAATATTATCACGCGTCTTTGTAAATGATTTAGATGAATATCTCGATTTTTATGAAACATTACTTGATTCAAAGACAGAATTAAGATTCACTATGCCTCAAGCAGGATTAGAACTGGCACAACTTGGAAATATACTAATCATTGCAGGTACCGAGAAATCTTTAAAACCTTTTAAAGAAACTAAAACCACAATTTTAGTTGATTCTATAGGTCAATTTAAAACTTTTTTAGAAGAAAAAGGCTCTAAAATTGTTAGAGGGCCTTCCAAAGTGCCAACTGGAATAAATATGACTGTTCAACATCCGGATGGCTCATTATTTGAATATGTTGAACATCGATAGATACCCCAATTAAAAATTAAGCCACTATTTTTCTGGCATTTCCACTCCATATCTGGCTAAAGATCTTGCAATTGCATAAGTTGCTATGAGGGCTATGATGGTTATAATTATGGCATAGATAAAGAGTCCCATGAGCGCATTACCAGTGCCTATATATAAAAGGATCAAAGCTTGTATTGCCTGGTTCCATGCAAGTGCAGCAATTAAACCAAATGCCGCAGTAATTAAAGCCGCGAATGTTTGCAGAAATAATTTTTTAGAATCACTACTATCCATTCAATTACCTCCCATTCATTTAATAACAATAATTATATTAATAATATTATTTATTTTTATTCAATTTAATTAGATTGAGTTAAAAGAGGTTATTCATGATAAATTGCAATTTTAAAAAAGTATAAAGAAGTTACATTTAATATTAGAATTCAAAATGATTACTGATTTTCAGCCAGATTTATATATTGAATAATATAAAAAAATAAAACTGTTTAAATTCTTTGTGCTATTTCTTTGTAAGTTCCAGCCCATATCGTGATAAAGCTCTTGCAATTATATAAGTTACTAAAATTGCTATTACTGTAACAATTATCGCATATACAAATAATCCCATTAATTCGTTACCTGCCTTGAAAAATTGGGCAATTAAAGCTTTAATAGCCTCATTCCACGCAAGAGCTGCAATTAAACCAAATGCCGCAGTAATTAAAGCCGCAAATGTTTCAAGAAATAATTTCTTTGCATCTACTTCTCCCATTGTACCATCTCCTTGAAAAATTAAATAATAATCATTCTAACAGGAATATATACTTTGTACAACTACTTACTCAACTAAATAAAAACGTCCCAAAAGTCATATATGTACTTAAATCTCCATTTAGATTTATAAATAAAATATATATGAAATATTAAATTTTTATTTAAGTTTAAATCTTATCTTGCAATGAATTTACAAATAATTCCTTTATGTTTAAATTATTTAGCTTTAAATTTTTTAATAATAGTTTTCATGTGCTCTTACATAAATGAGTATTTTTATGAAACTCAAATTATAATATGCCAGTTTAAACATTATTTTAAATGTATTAATCCTGTTGGAGGCGTTATTATATGGAAATAGAGTTTAAAAGCGTTAAAGAACATAAAGTGGCATACATAATATTAACAGGACACTATAACCAGATCCCCCAAATTTTTGGTAAATTGAAGGATTACATTACAAAAAACAATATACCTACCACAGAACATCCTTACTGCACATTTTTTAACAATACTCTAAAAGTACCTCCCGAAGAAATGCACTATGAAATAGGAATTCCAGTAATAGGACGTGTATCTGAGGAAGGTATGATAAAAATTAAAAAAATACATAGACATCATGTGATATCAACTGTATACAAAGGTAACTCCAAGTATACAGAGCAGTTATATCATACTTTAATGGAATATGCAGTGAAAAATGGATATTTAATAGCAGGGCCCGTTACTGAGGTTTATATTGACGATCCACAAGATATTTCAAGGATCAATTTTGCAACTGAAATTCATTTTCCTGTAATTAAGAAATAATAGCTAACCATATACTAAAATAGACTTTATAAATGTATTATAATTAGTTATGGTTTCATAATTAGTTTTCATGTGCTCTTACCTAAACGTATATCCATAGTAAGGAGATACTGTTACAAAAGCAAAATAAGCATTTAAAATAAAAATGGGAAAACAGAGAAGTGTTATTATGGAAGTAAAAATTAAAGATATAGAAGAAAAAAAAGTAGCTTATGTATCTGTAACAGGCCCTTATGATCAGCTGCCTGAGCTTTTTGGTGAAGTAGTTGGCTATGTTATGAAAGAAAACCTACAGATTACAGAACCCCCTTATGGAATATACATCAATAGCCCTATGGAAGTATCTCCAGAGGAACTTCAATATGAAGTTGGAATTACATTTATAGGAAATGCAGATGGTGAAGGCAGGGTTAAAGTTAAAGAAATTCCTGCTCATCAGGTTATCTCCACAGTGTATAAGGGACCATATGGACAGGCAGCACAGATATATCAAGCCTTAATCAAATATGCAACAGAAAATAATTATGATATAGTGGGACCAGTTAAAGAAATATATATTAACAATCCTATGGAAGTTCCTGAGAATGAATTACTCACTGAGGTTCAGTTTCCAGTAACGAAAAAATAGTTACATCAGCAAGTCAATAGTTTATTGGAGGACTAATTATGGAAGTACAAGAAAAGAGAATTAAAGATACACAGGTAGCCTTTATGCGGTACAGAGGTGGTTACGATAAGATTCCAGAACTTATTGCAGAAGTAGTAGAATGGGTAACAGGTAAAGGCCTGAATATGACTGGAATGATTTATGGAGCTTATTTTAACAGCCCGGAAGATGTACCTCCAGAAAAACTGCGTTATGAAATAGGTGCTTCATTTGAAGGTAGTGCAAGTGATGAAGGAAATGTGATGGTTAAGATAATTCCAGAACATACAGTAATTGCGACACTCCATAAAGGACCTTATACAGAAGTTGGGCCTGTAATCCATGGATTAGCTGAATATGCAGATAAAAATGGTTACGACATAATAGGGCCTGTTACTGAGGTTTATCTTAACAACCCAAATGAAACTGATCCAAGTGAATTACTCACA
The DNA here is from genome assembly GCA_023436175.1 of Methanobacteriota archaeon. GTDB lineage: Archaea > Methanobacteriota > Methanobacteria > Methanobacteriales > Methanobacteriaceae > Methanobacterium_D. Next base: position 24,832 of record JAEZKE010000134.1, on the reverse strand, counting down.
GAAGTTCAGTTTCCAGTGATTAAAATGGGATAACCTTTAAACTCATTTTTTAAAGATTCTATAAACCAATAACCTTACTCTTTTTTTATTTATGGTGAAAAATGATAGCTGTTACAGGTGCAACAGGACACATTGGAAATGTACTTGTTCGTAAATTACTGGCAAGAGGTGAAAGTGTAAGGGTAATTGTACCTCCATTTGAAGATATCAAGCCTATTGAAGGATTACAAGTCGAAATAGTTGAAAGTGATGTACAAAACGTTGATTCTCTCGTTAAAGCATTTAATGGTGCCGAAATTGTCTATCATTTAGCAGGTATTGTAACAATATCATCTGGAAATGATGATTTACTTTATCACATCAACGTTGAAGGAACAAAAAATGTTGTTAATGCATGTTTAAAAAACCATGCAAAACGTCTGGTTTATGTTAGCTCAGTTCATGCCCTTAAAGAACCTCCCCATGGTACCGTAATTGATGAAACATGCAATTATGATCCTGAATGTGCAAGGGGGAGCTATGACCGTTCAAAAGCTTTAGGATCCCTGGAAGTGCTTAAAGGCATTAACAACGGCCTTGACGCAGTACTAGTCTGCCCAAGTGGAGTAATAGGGCCTTATGACTACCGAATATCCCAAATGGGGCATCTGATCATTAATTTCATGAAGGGAGATCTAAAAGCAGGTGTTGATGGGGCTTATGATTTTGTTGATGTTCGAGATGTGGCAGAAGGAATAATATTAGCCTGTGAAAATGGAAAATGTGGCGAAAGCTACGTTTTAGCGGGTGAACAGATTTCAGTACAGGAATTATTTTCAGAACTTGAGAAATTTACTGGAATAAAAGCTCCAGGGTTAAAATTACCATTATGGCTCGTCAAAGCAGTGATTAAAATTTCACCATTATATTATAAGGCTACTGGTAAAGAACCTCTTTTTACGAGTTATTCTATTGATGTAATCAACAGTAACTCTAAAATAAGTTATGTTAAAGCCCGTAATGAGTTAAGTTATTCCCCTCGCCCAATAAAAGAATCAATTAAAGATTCTGTAGAATGGATTAAAGAAAATATTGATTTTTAATTATTAATTACATTTAAAATGTTCTTTTTAATTGTTTAGTAAGCAGATTTAAACTAATTTTAAATTGATTACTGTTGCACTTAGATCAAAATACCACAAACTATTTATATAAGTTTCACGATAATATCGAGTAGTCGATATCGAGTACTTGATATAGATGATATGTATATACTTTATAGTGAATGTAAAGGAAAGTATAGCCAATATCCAATATCAAATTAACGATATTATATCGACATTCCGATAGGAGGTAAAGATCTAACATGTGGGATAACTGGAGAAACAAGTTGAACAATTTCAAAGAAATTCATGACAGACTTGAAGAACTGGGAAAACTTGGAGGTTTAAGAATATGGATAATTCATGTTCTAGAGCAGGGGCCAAAAAATGGTGTAGAAATAATGGACGCTATACAGGAGCACCATGAAAAATTTCACCAGATGGCAGACATGAGAATGCGTAATATGAGAGAAGATCCAGAGTACTACAAACTTATGAACAAAGATGATAAGCACTACTATAAACATCTAAACCGGACAATGAAACACGCTCCGCGAAGACCTTCACCAGGTTCAGTATATCCCATGCTGAAAAAAATGGTTTCAGAAGGATTTATTGTCAAATTAGAAGACGGTAGATACGATCTAACAGATTTAGGACATGAAACATACGCTAATATATTTGGACATTCACATAAATCACATGAAGAAATGGATCGGAGCACACAGGCTGTAGAAAATGCATTAAATGAAATTGACAGCTATATATCTTATTTAAATGACATTAAAAAAGAAAAATTAGCTCTACATAAAGAACGGATAGGCGAGTTAAGCGAAAGGCTTAAAGAAATGAAAGATTCGCTCAAAGAGGAATAATTTAAATCTAAGAATTAATTAAGACACTAACTAATTTAATTACGTTATAAAAACTGCTAGAAGTAGATTTTTGCTACATATATTCGTTTATTAGACTCAAGTTAGCCATGGCTTTCTTCAAGCAGCGAATTGAATAAAAAGGAAAAAATAGGAGAAAAATATGACAGAATATGCCATAGAATTAGAAAATCTCACTAAAAAGTTTGGTGACTTCACAGCAGTTGATGATTTATCGCTGACTGTAAAAGAGGGAGAAATATTTGGCTTTTTAGGTCCAAACGGTGCAGGTAAGAGTACCACCATAAGAATGCTCTGTACACTCGCCCAACCGACATCCGGATCTGCTAAAGTTGCAGGTTACGACCTGATTAAAGATTCTGCCAGAGTTCGAGAAAATATTGGGCTGGTTGCAGAGAAGATGATTATGTATGACAGGCTTACTGCAGCCGAAAATCTTCGATTCTTCGGGAAACTCTATGCAATACCAAAGCAGAAGCTTGAAGAAAGGATTGATGAACTGCTTGAACTGGTTGACATGCAGGAATGGAAAAATACACAGATAGCCAAATTTTCCACAGGTATGAAACAGAGAATTAACGTTATCAGGGCATTACTACCAGAGCCTAAGATTGTTTTCATGGATGAACCAACACTTGGCCTTGATCCACAGACAACATTTTCCATAAGGGATATTACAAGGGAAATCAATGACAGTGGGGTGACAGTGATACTTACAACTCATGCTATGGTAGAAGCAGAAGCTTTGAGCGACCGAGTTGCAATTATTGACCATGGTAAGGTCGCTGCTTTAGATACACCACAGAAACTGAAAAATATGATTGCACATAGCGATACAACTGTATTTGGCACTAAAATCACCAATTTAACATCTGAATTGATAGGAAAGATCAAAGCACTTGATGTTGTGACTGCTGTATCTCAACAGGACCATTACAATCTGAAAATTAGCGCTAAAGGTGAAGATGCCCTTAATCAAATTATCGATGCAATCCGTTATGAAGGCGGCAATATTGCATCTATAAGCAACAGCAATGAATCAACTCTAGAAGATGTCTTCTTAGCGGTTACAGGTAAAGAAATGCGTGACCAGGCCAGTGAAAAAGCAGCCCCAATACATCATGGGCATGGAAATGCACCTAAAGCGAGGGTAAGGTGAGATCATGGATGCAATGAAGATGTTAAAAGATAGTTACCACGTAATGGCTAAGGACATGCTTGAACTTAGACGCAATAGAATGTCTCTGGCAGCCCTTTTTATCATGCCGTTGATTTTTCTGGTCATGTTCGGTTTCATTTTCCCAACTGGTAACACTCAATTGAACATGCCAGTGGGACTGGTTGACCTTGATCATGGGCAGGGCAGCAGCGAATTCATAGCGCAGCTTGAAACAGTTAATAATAATACACATTTTATGGCATTTACGAAATTTTCCAGCGTTGATGACGCCATGACACAGGTAAAGGCAGGAAAGTTGTCTGGTGTGATTATCATACCACAGGGATTCTCAGATAATATAACAAACGGAAAGTCTGGTACTTTCACGGCTTATATTGATAACAGCATCCCTCAAAGTTCAGCACAGATTCAACAAGCTCTATCCAGCACAGTAATTAGTATGAACAATATCAAAGCAGAAGCTAACGTCATGACCTTGAGTAAGGCAACAAATCAACCTGTTAATCCCCAGGCCATGATTTTCCCTTATACTCCAAATGTCGAGACTTCAATACCTGGTCAAACAAATTACTTCAACTTCCTGGCACCTGGACTGATGATTATGATTGTGATGATGTCAGTTATGACAGGTATCCCGGAAGCCATTTCCAAGGAAAAGGAAATAGGTACCTTTGATGGAATGTTATCCGCACCAATCAGCCAAATTTCAGTTATCATCGGGAAAACCGCAGCACTGTGTACAAGAGGTTTTATCCAGTGCATCATAATACTTGCAATCGCCATAGTGCTCTTTGGAGTCACTATTCAAGGAAGTATCCTGTTAGCATTCTTTATGCTCCTCTTAGGTATATTCAGCTTCATAGGAATTGGAATAATGGCCATTTCCATGTCAGGAGATCAGGCATCAAGTACAATGATTGTGAACCTGCTGATGTTCCCTATGATGTTCCTTGGAGGAATTTTTTACCCAATCCAGCAGATGCCATGGTTTATGCAGGCTATTTCACAGTTTATTCCTCTGACCTATGCAGCAGATGCAATGCGTAAGATAATGCTCCTGAACGCGGGTATTGGTGACGTAATGACCCAAATAGTTATACTTGTAGTCTTTGGTATCGTTACAATGGCTATTGCAGTACCACTATTTAGAAAATCAATGACAAGGTAAACAATGAGTTATAAAAAGACAGATTAAATATAAAAAATCATTTATTGTTTGTATAGGAGAATTAATCCCCTATTCAAACATTTATTTGAAAATATACATTTTAAACGGGAGCACAAGTGTTTTAAAGTTTAGAAGGGGGTAGAATTATGGAATTTGAAAATGCAATGAGAACAATCATTGAAAAAGAATGTGAAGATTATTTTTTAGGTGTTGCTGACTTATCTCTTGCAAAAAATGATATACTTGAACAATACGAATCATTTTTTGATGAATATCCTCGAGCAATATCTATAGGAATTACATTACCTTATAAAGCTACAGATGAAGTAATGAATAAAAGTACCAAAATTTACAATGAAACCAATCAACAATTACACGTTATTACAACACATTTAAGCAGTTTACTGCAACAAGAGGGATATAAAACATTATCTGTTCCTAAAACAGAAAAAATAGATGATGGAAGCTTTATTTCATTACATAAACTGGCCGCAAATCTATCAGACCTTGGAGAAATCGGGAAAAATGGTTTACTGGTGACACCAGAAGTAGGTCCCGAAGTTAATTGGGGCACGGTACTTACTGATGCTCCTCTTGAAGCAGTGAACTAACTTATTAAAAAAATAAATTTTGAAAGGAGAATAAATATGGATTTGGAAGAGGCAAGTCATTACATCAACAAATTATATGAAAAAAGAGGGATTAACCGAGATGAATATATTGAATCTACTGAACTGGAAAAATTTGGATCAATAATTGATGAAGATATTTCAAGAGCCCTTCAGACTCTATTTCGCATTATTCGTCCACAAAAAGTTTTAGAAATTGGAACCAGTATTGGATACTCAACTGTATCAATGGCCAGTATCGTTAAAGGATACAATGGCAAAATTACCACAATTGAATACGATAAAAAGGTTGCAGAACAAGCTGTTAAGAATTTTGAAAGATTTGGAGTTTCAGAAAACATTGAATTGAAAATTGGAGATGCTCAGGAAATACTTCCAAAAATCGAATCTGAAAAATTTGACGTTATATTCCAGGATGTTGGCGATAAAAAGTTATACCCTCAACTATTCTATGATTGCATTCGAATTTTAAAACCTGGTGGCCTATTGCTTGCAGAAGATACATTATTTCCAGTTATGGATAGATTTAAACAGCATCATGAAGAGATTGTTACAGCTATAAATAGGTTTAATGAAATGGTTTCCGGCAATCGGAGTTTAGAAAGCACGATACTATCCATTGGGGATGGATTAACTATAGCTATTAAACAATGAGTTTACAAAATCAAATTTTTTTTAAAATGATTCTATATTTATTTCAAAATTCTCAACAAGCTCTGGAGAATTTTTAAAGAGTTCACTTATTTCTATTTGAGTTATTTCCATGGTTTCCTCGTTCATAGTTCCATCTGAAGGCCCCATTATTCTGTCTAAAAAGCCTTTATGTTCATATTCCACAAGGATGGTCACTATTCCACATAGTTCATCAGAATAATCTATAAATACTTCCACCGCAGCTTTTTTTATAGCATGCATAGACATTATCGCGTTATGTATTTTTTTAGATAGAACTCGTTCCATACTTTCGAGTTCTTTATTATTTAGAGTATCCCTATCGTATGACCCTAAAAGTTCCTCAATTTCGGTCTCATCCATATCTTTGAGCCCATATTTCTCTAAGAGATTATATCTTTCAGTAATCTCTTCATCAATTGAATCATCATTAATTGGATCATCAAACTTTTTCCTTGCTAATGGATCTCCTATTGCTGTCTTAAGTTCTTGTATATCCACGATACTTCCCCATGATGTACATTTAATGTATACATAAAATTATTTGTTTAAGACACGTACAACATCATTGTAATTCATTGATGTTAATTACGGACTTAATTATTATACGTAATATAAGTTTAATTTCATCTAATAAATTAGTTTATGAAATACACAAATATGCAATATCTAAATTAAGTATAGTGAATACATATTGACCAAAAAATCAGAATTACTTAATTATGTAATTCTGTGATACCCCTTAAGATATTCAGATACTTCACACAATTAATCAACCATATCGCCATATTTTTCCACAATTTCTTTAAACGAATTTGCAATATAGGATATCTGTTCTTCACTGAACCCGTAAACGCTGCATTTAAACCATTTAGTTTGCCCACGTTTTATTCCAACTATGTTTCTCTTTTTGAGTTCTTCATACAGGAAAAATCCCCTTCTTGGGTGATTTTGAGCTATTTTATCAAAAATAGGGGTTTCAAATCTGGTGAGGTCATGATCTTTTGGTTTCATTCCTATCTGTTCAACACCTTCAATTTCTTCCAGTTGCCTTACAAAATTCCTTGTCTTTTCAACTTCCTCATCCCAATGCTTGACCCTCTCTGCAACATATGGTAGTGATGCCATTAAAGTTACTATTGGTGCCCCTCTACTGGTACATCCAAGCATTTCAATTTCTTTAACTTTATGCCTTTGGGAATGTTTAAGTAAAGCATCGGAATATTCTTCCTTCAGTCCAAGCACCCCAATTGGTCCTGATGCCGCCATACTTTTATGGCCGCTCCCAACTACGAAATCCATATCTAATGCTTTTGCATCTACGTTCAGTCTTCCCATAGAATATGCGCAGTTTAAAATTATAGGAATCCCTGCTTTATGAGTTACGTCCCCAATTGCCTTTGCATTAGTTAAATTACCGTAGTCACCATCCACATGAGTAAGCAAAGAGAGTTTTATATCCACTCCACTATCGACTGCATTTTCTAAAGTTTCTCTGTATTTTTCAGGAGTTATCTCATATGTTGGATGTCCATTATTTGGAACTTCAATCACATTAAGCTTATTTCGCTCTGCAGCAAGGTGAGTTGTGTAGTGTGCATTTCCATCCACAATTACAGTATCGCCAGGTTCACATAATGCATGCATTATTGCAAATTTACTTTCCCTTGCACCATGTGTGGTTCTTACCTCATCAACATTGATGAATTTCGCTAAATCCTGTAAAAATCCAGTTATTGAAGGATTAGGTATTTCATCAAGTCTTCCAGCACAGTAATCACATACACTGTAACCGTCAGCATACTCAACTAAAGCTTTTCTTGCCTCAACAGGCAGCATTCCTCCACGCTGAAGAGGATTTAAGTTCAAATTGTCTCTTTCTGTATTTCGTGTAAGCCCATATTCCTGACATTCCATTTAATTCACCCTGTATCCATTAAATAATTAAAAAATAGATTTAAAAATTATATTAACCATAATTTAACATTAAGCAGCTCTCATCAAGTCATCGTAAGCTGATAAAGCAGCTACAGCGCCTTCTCCGCATGCAACTACCCACTGATTTACTCCCCCCGTAATGTCCCCTGCAGAGTATATCCCTGGAATATTGGTTCTTTGACTTTTATCAGTTTTAATATAGCCACCATTATCAATTTCTACACCAATATCTTTTGCTATACTGTTTGAAGGTATATCTCCAACTGCTATAAATATTCCATCAATTGGGTATTCATTTTTTTCATTAGTTTTTTTGTTACGCAGTACAACACTTTTTACAAACATATCTCCCTTTATCTCATCTATAACAGAATCCCAGAACATTGCAATATCCTTTTCTTTTAATTTATCCTGCAAATATTTTTCAGCTCTGAGTTCATCTCTTCTATGGGCAACAGCTATATAAGAACCGATAGTATCCAAATATAAAGCTCCCTGGATGGCAGTGTTACCTCCACCCACTACTAAAATTCTTTTACCCATAAATAAAGGCCCATCACAAACTGCACAGTAAAAAACACCTCTTCCAAGGAATTCTTCTTCTCCGGGAGCGTTAAGTTTTCTGTGAGTAGTTCCAGTGCATAATATTACTGATTTAGCTTTATATTCTGCTTTTTGGGATGTTACTTTTATTTCATGTTCACCGATGATTTCTAATTTTTTGACTTCTTCTATTTCATTTATTTTAGCATATTTCAATGCCTGCTTTTTAGTGTATTCTATTAGCAGCTTACCCGTAATTAATTCAAATCCCGGGTAATTCTCCATATTAGGAACCATCAGTCCTGCTCCACCTGTAAGCTGTTTTTCAAGTATTAATGTTTTTAATCCCTGTCTTCCAGCATAGATTCCTGCTGTAAGTCCAGCAGGCCCTGATCCTATAATAATAACATCATATTCATCCATCAGATCACCCTTAAGTCCCCTATTTATAATGAATAGCCTAACTTATAGCGTCATTTTAAGTAGTTTGAAATTATCATACCATTAAAGCACGTAAATCCGATTTAAATGGATGATTTAAAGTATTTGGCTATCCACTAAAAAAATAGTGGTTTTAAGTACTCTAAATCCAATTTAACATCTTTAATATTATTTGTTCTTTAAAGTTAACTCATTTTATATTCTGTAACTTATCCCTCAAAAGTTTATTCACAAGCTTTCCATCAGCTTTTCCCTTTAACTTTTTCATGGACATTCCCATAAGAGGACCCATTGCACCCATTCCTCGTTCATCGATCATTTTTTTATTTGAGGAAACTATTTCACTGATTATCTCTTCAACATCTTCTTCAGACAGCATCATTAAATTTAAACTTTCTGCTGCTTCCTGGGGTGAATTACCTTCATTGCATACATTTTCTAAAATTTGAGGAAGTGCATCTTTTGAGATTTTACCGGCCTCTAAAAGGTTGAATGCTTCTAACAAAATGCTGTTATTCAGTTCATCTATACTGCACCCTTCACGTTTTAGTTCCTTTAAAGTATAAGCTAAAGTTGATGCTATGGTTGTAGAATCTACACCGGATTCTGATTTAATTTCTTCAAAGCTGTTTACCCTATTTCTCCTTACAAGCTGTTTTGCAAGGTCTTCACTTAGATTATACTGTTTAATTATTCTAACTTTCTTTTCATCTGGAAGTTCTGGTAAATTCACCTTTATATCACCGAGTAACTCTTTAGATACGCTGATTGCAGGAATATCTGTTTCGACGTACATTCTACTTGCTGTTGGGAGCGGCCTTAAATAATCAGAATTTCCATCAGGTAACGCTTTCCTTGTTTCTTCGGGTACTGCTTGAAGTGCGATTTTTGCCCTTCTCTGGACTTCTTGTAAAGCATTGGTGACTTTCTCTTTTTCATCTGCAATTAAAATAAATGCATCCTCAGCTCCAAGGCCTAAAAACTCATTTATTGCATTAACTTCATCATCAGTTATACCATAAGCTGGAAGTTCATCAGTGTGGAAAAGTCCAGATACTCCCATTTTTTTGGCATATCCCGCAAGTTCTGTACCAAATCTTCGGCCTGGCTGAATTTCCATTCCAATTATTCCTTTAAAACCGTTTAATTTAATTGCAAATACACTTTCAGCTTTTGCGATTATTTTGGATTTAGTTTCATTTAATAAAGGAGCTATATCATATAATTCATCATCAACCGATGCATTTCTATTATTCAATTCATCCTTTATTTTTAAAAGGTTTATTTGCCTGGTCACTTCATTTTCAACCATTGTAGACATAAGATCCAGATCTTGAACCCCTTTTAGCTCAACTCTTGCCCCTTCCCTAATGGATATGTTTAAATCCTGCCTTATGGTTCCTATTCCCCTTTTAACTTTGGTACTCCTAAGTACCTGCCCTATATGGTATGCAACTTCCCTTACCTGATCAGGATGAGTTATAGAAGGTGCTGTGGTTATTTCAACAAGAGGAATTCCAAGCCTGTCAAGTCTGAAGTTTACTTTACCTTTCTCATGCCCAATTCTCCTTGCAGCATCTTCTTCAAGACATAAAACATCGATTTGAACATTTCCATATTTTGTCTCAAGAAATCCTTCTGTAGCAACAAGACCTGTCCTCTGGAAACCACCAGTGTTACTTCCATCTATTACCTGCTTTCTCATTATATGAAATTCATCCACAACATGCATATTAAGTAGTGTTGCTATTATTAAAGACACTTCAAGTGCTTCCATGTTTAAGGGACGAGGAGGTTCTTCATCTGCTTCAACAAGACATGTTTCATGGACATATGCATCGTAGACAAAATTTAACTTTCTCCTTGCCTCTTCAAATGCAGCCCTATCTATTTTTCCAAGCTCACTTTGAGTAGGCCTTAAATTTCTTAAAACCTTAAATTCTGGTTCTTTATCAGTAAGATTACAATCACATGGGCAGAATAATTTTTCTTCTGTATTCAACTGCTGGTGTACTTCAAGGCCCATTTTAAGTCCAAGTTTTTCATAATCAATCATTAGATCACCGTTGCCAAATTAGTTTAAAAAATATTTTATGGAACTTTTATCTTCAATTTCCCCGGCTATGTTAGTCTGCATGGTTTTTTCAACTTCTTCAATTTCATCAGTTTGCCCTAAAGCCCAGCAGAGTTTAACATAAGCTGTTTCAGGTAACATATCTCCTGCAGAGATTACACCTGCAGTTATAAGTTTTCTTCCAGTACTGTAAACATTCATGTTGACTTTTCCATAAAGACATTGAGATGTCATAACTACAGGAATTCCGCTATCCCTTGCTCTTTTTATGGATGGAATAATCTCCTCTGGACAATGTCCTAGCCCAGTACCTTCCAGAGCAATTCCTTTGTACCCTTTATCAACATGATAATCAATTAATTCCCCTGAAATTCCAGGATAGCTCTTAATAAATGCAACATTAGGTTCTATAGCATCCTGAAGCTCGACTTCATCATTACTCCTCTTTTTATACCTTAACTGCTCATCTAAAATTTCAATTCTACCGTTTTGAACCCGAGCAAGTGGAGATGTATTTATACTTCTAAAAGTGTCTCTTCTTGAGGTATGCATCTTCCTTACCTTTGTACCGCGGTGCAAATCACAATAAGTATCATTTTCAGTTGCGTGCATGCAGACCATAACTTCAGCTATATCCGATTTAGCAGCAGTTACCGAGTTTAAAAGGTTTAAAAATGCATCGGAAGAAGGCCTATCTGAACTCCGCTGAGCACCAGTAAGTACCACCGGTACCGGAGTATCCAACATAAAGCTTAACGCAGCTGATGTGTAGTGCATGGTATCAGTCCCATGGGCGACAACAACACCGTAAGCACCGTCATTTATTTCATCAGCTATAGATCTTGCTGATTTAACCCAGTATTCTGGCTTCATATTTTCGCTTAATATGTTTAAAACAGCCTTCCCTTTGATATTTGCATATTCAAGAAGTTCTGGGTTGGCCAGGATAAGGTCATCAGCTGTAAATGCTGGATGTACTGCACCAGTTTTATAATCAATTATAGAAGCAACAGTTCCTCCAGTTGATATTATGGATATATCACGTTTTTGACCATCTCTTTCAATATCAAGCTTTGACAATTCAATTTTAGGTTTTTCGCCTTTTTTAATAAGTTCAATGGTTGCATTTTCTATGTTTATTCCGACATTGTAACCATTTTTAAGTTTTAAAACAAGATGCGTCTCGTCAGCATCTTCAGCTCTGTCTAAAAGCATACCTTCATATGAAATGTCTTGTTTGGTTATTTTGACACTGTCACCAATTGATATGCCTGCAGATTCTAAAAATATTTCTGAAGCTCCTCTGTAACTCATAAAATCCCTCTTTTATAATGTGTAAACTCTGAAATTAAATCTAAAATAGTTTGTATATTGTATATTTTAATTAGTTATTAAATAATTTAAAGGAATTTGAATAATTAACTATTGTTAATACAGATCAAACTTTAATCAATTGTATAATCTAATTGAAAATTTTTGTAATTTGGTTTAATATCTGAGTGATGTTTAAAATTCAAGTTTTTATAGAATAAACTATTCATTAAAATAGGGATAACATCAGAAAACATGAAATTGAAGCATGACCACGTATTTTTAAAAAATGGAGAGATAATAAAAGTAGAATAACTAAAAATTAATTACTGTTCCCTTTCTGAAATACATGGAATTAAAGATATTAATCCCAATTAGTTGGAAAATACTACGTTTCAAGCATATTAACTAATCTAACCCTGCAAGGGCACGAATAAGAGAACTTTGAGTTATAAGGCCAACCAAGTTCCCGTTTTCAACTACAGGGATCCTCTGATAACCTTTATCTGCCATTACTTTTGTAATCTCAAGTATAGGTGTATCTCTATTAGCCACATACAACTCTTTAGTCATTAAATCATTTACTTTAAGACCTAAAGCTTCTCCTCCAGCTAAAAGAACATCTCTATGAGTTATTATCCCTACAAGTCGCTTATCATCAACTACAGGAAGTCCTCCTACATTACATCTCATCATTTTCAATTTAGCGGCCGCAACTAAATCTTTTGGAGAAGTTACGCGGACTTCTTCGATCATGATGTCCTCTGCCTTTAGCTTTTTAATCATAGACTTATTTTTAGTATCAGTTATATATTAAGATAAGGAATTTAGGTTCAGTATTGCAAAAAGTAATTACTAAAAACAGCATATTATTTATTGGATTTTTACAATTAACTGAAAGTAATTTTAATTTAAAACTCCATAATGATTACTGCATTTAAGAAATTCTAAATTTAATATTGCAAAATGTGATTATTTAAAATTATATTTATTATATACCATTATTGAATTTTTAGAAATAATAAATTTTAATTTAAAGCTTGATAAATCCATTAGTGGCATTTACATGTATCCTTTCAGGATAATAAAACATGTAACTCTTTAATAAATGGATTTTTGTATTACCAGTTATATATTAATATGAAAGTAAAAAGTTATAGTTAGAGTTTTATCTAAATTTTTAAGACGAGGGATTAAACGTGACTCAGTTAGAATACGCCAGAAAAGGCCAGATCACCAATGAAATGGAAATTGTCGCCAAAGAGGAAAATATTGACGTCCAAAAGCTTATACGAAGATTATCCAAAGGATATATTACAATTCCAAAGAATGTAAACGGTAAAAGTGTTCCTAAAGGTATTGGAAAAGGACTTACAACAAAAATCAATGCAAATATTGGATCATCTTCAGAAATAGAAGATATAAATGTAGAAGTTCAGAAAGCAAAAATAGCGGCTGAATACGGTGCTGATGCTATAATGGACTTAAGTACAGGACCTAACTTGAAAGCAATTAGAGAAAAAATAATGCATGCAGTTGATGTTCCAATTGGAACCGTTCCAATTTATGAAGCCGCCGTAAGTGCATCTAAAGAAAAAGGTGCTGTAATTAACATGGATGAAGATGATATGTTCAATGCCATAACAAATCAGGCAAAAGAAGGTGTTGATTTCATGACCATCCACTCAGGAATAACAATGGATACCGTGGAAAAAGTAAAGAATTCCGATAGAATTATGGGAATTGTAAGTCGTGGGGGATCTTTTTTAGCTGCATGGATACTTCAAAACGAGGAAGAAAACCCTCTTTATAAAAATTATGATTATTTACTTGAGATAGCTCACGAACATGATGTTACATTGAGTTTAGGAGACGGATTAAGGCCAGGATGCCTTGCAGATGCTTCAGACGTTCCCCAAATTCAAGAACTTATCACTCTTGGTCAGCTTGTAGAAAGGGCAAGAGATGCTGGAGTACAGGTTATGGTAGAAGGTCCAGGACACGTGCCACTGGATCAAATCCAGGCAAATATGAAAATTCAAAAAACTATCTGTAAAGGAGCACCTTTCTATGTTTTAGGTCCAATTGTAACAGATCTCGCTCCTGGTTACGACCACATAACATCTGCCATAGGGGGGGCTATTGCTGCTTCTTCAGGGGCTGACTTCTTATGTTATGTTACTCCTAAAGAACATCTTGCAATACCTGATATTGAAGCGGTAAAAGATGGAGTTATAGCGTCCAAAATAGCTGCGCAAGCTGCTGATGTTGCAAATGGAGTTAAAAGTGCATGGAAAAATGAACTTCAAATGGCGAATGCACGGAAGAATTTCAACTGGAAAAAACAATTTGAACTGGCATTTGACCACGAAACACCGCGAAAATACAGAGAAAGTAATCCTACAAGCAAAGATATGTGTACAATGTGCGGCGAGTTCTGCGCTCTGAGGATTGTAAGAGATAGTTTAGATTAATCTTCCTTTAATTTTATTTCTTTTCATTTTAGCTTATATTTCTCATTTCTATTTTAAATTCAAATTATGAAGGTAGAAATAACTGATTAAACCTGATTTTGATTTTGTGGATTTATGGACATCTTCGAAAAATAAAAATACTAAAACACATAATAGTATTACGTAGGTGGTAAAAATGAGATCCATATCCAAAAGATCAAATTTACTGAAAAGGATAAAATCTTACAGTACATGTCCAAGTTGTGGATCTAACGATCTGGTAAAAATTGATGAATATTACTACGAACCATCAGGATGGTTAGAAATATACGAGTGCCAGAATTGTGGATCTCTAATTGAAAGACCTTTATCATGACACTTTTGTAAATAGAGATGCAGAGATCGTCTAATTAAAAAAAATATTTTTAATTAGTAATATTTCCGAATAGTATATAATCAATTCATATTGCCCTACTTTTAAAAATTTAGTCTTATTTGCATATTTTTTTAATAAATTATAAAAAGTCATCTAATTAAATAAAAGCTTTTTAATTTCCTAATTTCTAAATTCCAGTTTTATTTATTTAAAAAATTATAAGTAGATGCATTAATATAATAATAAAAGATTGTTCATAAACTCAGGAGAGAAAACATATGGCTATGGAACATGTCGAAGGTAAAAACAAAGGAAATGTAGTTCTTTATGCTTTAAGTACTTGCGGATGGTGTAAGAAGACCCGAAT
Source organism: Methanobacteriota archaeon (assembly GCA_023436175.1). Classification (GTDB taxonomy): domain Archaea; phylum Methanobacteriota; class Methanobacteria; order Methanobacteriales; family Methanobacteriaceae; genus Methanobacterium_D. Next base: position 9,705 of record JAEZKE010000134.1, on the reverse strand, counting down.
GCTTCTTGAAGATCTTGATATTGAATTTAATTACATTTATGTTGATCTTACAGAAGGTGAGGAACGATCAAATGTTATAAAAGACGTCCAAAAATGGAATCCTCAACTTTCATTTCCAACAGTTGTAATCAACAATAAAGATGTTATTGTAGGATTCAAAGAAGATGAAATCAGGGAGAAACTTGCATGAACAATGATATTAATGTAAGCGAGGAAGAATTAAATTCATTTTACGAAAAAGTGAAAAAAGACGTTGAAGCCCATGGATACCATCTGAATACAAATGTTGAATTTACAAAAGAACTTTTAAGGGGCATACTTACAAATGAAAAACGTTATGGATATGGATCTTGTCCTTGTAGGCTTGCATCAAATAATAAAGAAATAGACCTGGATATAATATGTCCCTGTGATTATAGAGACCCTGACTTAAATGATTATAATACATGCTACTGTGGTCTTTATGTTTCAGGAGATATCCTGGAAGGTACGAAAGAAGTGCCTGCAATACCAGAAAGAAGACCTTCACTAGAAGAAAGAGAACAGTCCCCAAATAAATCCATACATGGTGTATTATCGTCTCTCCAGTTACCTGTCTGGAGATGCAGTGTTTGTGGCTACCTATGTGCACGTGAAGAGCCACCAGAAGTATGCCCAATTTGTAAGGTTGAAAAGGAACGCTTTAGGAAGTTCATATAATCAACTCAAATTACTTTTTTATTTAATACCCAAATATATTCAATTTAGCTTATTTTATATAATTAAAAATAAATCTGGCCTATTTCATCTATTTTATACTTAAATCTTAATTTAATCAAGCAAAAGAATAAATAATCATTTAAACAAATATAATATTAAATTTAAATATTATATCTGGTTGGTTTTTATGACATCACTTTTAAGTTTTGCTAAAAAAAATTTAGAAGATCTAATAACTCCCTTCGGACAAATAGATGTTTTATTACTTTACGGCATTGCGGCAGGTAAACTTAAAAAATATTTAGGAGATCGAGAACTTGCAGCTAAAATATGGATGCCTTCGGGGAGAATGCGTTATTTGCTCAAGAGAGGATCCAAGTTAGAACCAATGTTTATTCATGAGCTTGAGGAAGCTGTTACTTTAGAATTTTTAGAACTTAGATCAAAAACAGAGCATCTTTCATCTGCAAAGGGAGAGTTAACAGACTTACAGGCTAAAGTATGGCAGTATTTTCTTCCAAGAAAGCTTTCTGATTTCTTTTATGCCACAAATCATGAAGGTCCAGGAAAAGAAATTGACAGGATATTTTTCGATATAGATCGATCTAAAGGTATTTCTGCAGAACAAGCACAGGAAACTACACAGATATTTGTAGAAATTATAAAGGAAGATAATGAGCTTGAAGATTTATTAAGGAATTATGAGTTAGTTATTAACTGGACTGGCAATTCATTCCATGTTTTATTCTTTTTAGATGAACCAATGCCAGGTTCATTCTATGATAAACATTTTCAATATTCAAAAAACGATCCAGAGCGTAATTTTACAGGTAAATGGGCTAAAAAAATTAATGAAGAGGTTGAATTTAAAGTTACAGGAGGTCATGAAAGACAGGGAAATTCCATTAATATAGACCCTTCACAGACCCCTTCAGGTAAATTATGCCGTGTTCCTTTGGGATCACTGCACATGAAAGATCCAGAAACGATAAATGGTGTTTCTGTACCAATAACCAAAAAAATGCTTTATGAGAAAGAATTAGTTTCTAAATTGACCAGTTATACTCCTAAAGATATTATAGAAAATTTAGATGAAATGGGAAAATATTTACCTGAAAAATTCAGGGGATAAATTAAGTTTAAAATGGCTTATAAAAAAAACGTACCTTAAATGTCCCGGTGATAAAAATTAAGTTTGAAACATTTACAAAGACCCTTGAAAAGTTAGAAAACACCAGTTCTCAAAACGAAATGGTAAAAACCCTTGCAGAAACATTTAAAAAGTTAGGTGAGGATGAGATAGGTGAGGTCTGCTATTTAGTATTGGGAGAAATTGGACCAGGTTATGAAGATGTTAAGCTTGGCTTAAGCGAAAAAACTGTGCAGTCTGCAATTTCACTTGCTAGTGGCTATGATAAAGCACGTGTGGGAGAAGAAATTAGAAACTTAGGAGATATTGGAGAAGTTGCAAGTAAAATGTTAAAAGACTCCGAGAAGAAGTTTAAAAAGCTTTTAGAGTATCATAAAGAGCCTTCTGTAAATGATATTTACAACGGCTTTAGAAAAATTGCTTTTGCAAGCGGTAAAGGTTCTCAAAAAGTTAAAACTGAAACACTATCTTCCATGCTCATTGATGCAGATGATATGGGGAGGAGATACATTGCAAGATATGCCAATGGTAAGATGAGGCTCGGTATTGGAGATATGACCGTTTTAAACGCCCTTTCTGTTTCCTTTTTTGGGTCAAAAGAAAAGAAAAAAGAACTCGAACATGCTTATAATATAAGTTCTGACATAGGACTTATAGCCAGAGTTTTACGTAGTAAAGGGTTACAGGGAGTTAAAAAAATAAAAATTTCGTTGAATAGACCTATAAAGGCCATGCTAGCTCAAAGAGTATCTGAATTTCAAGATATAAGGGAAAAAATTAAGTCTAAAGATATTGCAGCTGAAGAAAAATTCGACGGCGAACGTATTCAGGCACATAAGGATGGAAAAAATATAAAATTATTTTCCCGACGCCTAACTGATATAACTAACCAATTTCCAGATTTAATTGAAAATATTGAAAAATATGTTAAAGTAGAAAAAGCTATTTTAGACGGCGAAGCAATGGCCTATGATTTTGAAAAGGAACTTTTTGGCTCGTTCCAGATTTTAATGCAGCGGCGAAGGAAATATGGAATAAAAGAATACAGAAAAAAGATTCCTGTCAGATATATGCTTTTTGATGTTCTTTATGTAGATGGTGAATCCTTTATGCATAAAAGTTATCCTGAAAGAAGGGAAAAACTTGAAACAATTGTAGAAGGTTCAAAATACATTGCTCTGGCCAATCGAAGGGTCAGCCCGGACCTTGATGACATCGATGATTTCTTTCAGGAGTGTATAAGCAAAAATTTAGAGGGTATTGTCTGTAAATCATGTGCAGAAGATTCATATTATAAAGCAGGCGGAAGAGAATGGACATGGATAAAATGGAAAAAAGAATACCTCAGCGAACTATCAGATACCCTTGATTTAGTTATTATAGGTGCATTTGCAGGTAGAGGAAGACGAAGCGGTACTTACGGTGCTCTTCTGTGTGCTGCTTATAATTCTGATGAAGATACATTCCAGACAGTCTGTAAATTAGGAACTGGATTTTCCGATGAACAGCTGGCTAACTTGCCCAAAAAATTAGAAGATGCAAAAGTAGATAAAAGTCCAGCACGAGTTACAGTAACTAAAGACATGAGCCCTGATTTTTGGTTTACCCCTAAATACGTTGTGGAAGTACTTGGATCCGAAATAACCAAAAGCCCAGTTCATACATGTAACTGGAATGAAGTTGAGAAACAAGGTTTGGCTTTAAGATTTCCCAGATTCATCAGGTGGAGGGAAGAAAAATCTCCTGAGCAAGCCACGAGCTCAAGCGAGATTTTACAGATGTATGAAGGATAATAAATAGATTGGATATAATTTTCTTTAGATATAAACTTGAAATGAATGAATATACAACAGCTAAATGTAATATAAACCTATTTAGCAGCTTATTTTCTAATAATTTCCCCAATAAAAATAATTTGATCTAAACTTTTTTATAGATAGATGTTCATAAATCACTCCAATAAGTAATACAAAATTATAAAGTAATATGATGAACTCATGAATAGAAATCTACATGATTTTCATTATAGTGGAGGTGAATTTATGACAGATGTTATAAAAAGTAATGGAAAAAGAGAACGATTTAACGAACAAAAAGTAAGAAATTCAGTTGAAAATGCAGTTAAAGATGCTGGTTTTAGCACACAGGAAAAAATGAACGTTATAGAACATGCCTCACAAGATGCTACACAAATGGCACAAAATCAGGATGAAATTCAAACAAAGCAAATAAGAGACACCATATTAAGTGATTTAGAACAAGATGATCAGCAAGTTGCCAATGCATGGAAACAATATGAACGTCAGCACGGAATTAACTACTAATTTCTTTTTAAATTTTTTTAAATTTTAAATGATTTTAAATAGATAAAAATGACTATTTTAATCTAAATTTATAAAATAGTACCTTAAAATTATGGAGGTGAATTTATGACTGATGTAATTAAAAGAAACGGTAAAAGAGAACAGTTTAGTGAACAAAAAATAAGAAATGCTGTTGAAGGCGCAGTTAAACAGGCAGGATTAAATCCACAACAAAAAAGTGGCTTAATTGATAATACAGTAAATGATGTAAAACAGCAAGTAATGAACAAAAATGAAGTAAGAACAAACGAAATAAGAGATATAGTAATAGATGACTTAGAACAAGATGAAGAACAAGCTGGAGAAACAACCGTTGCACAGGCATGGAGAAATTATGAACAAGAGCATGGAATTATTTACGAAGAAAGCGGCAGACGTAGAAGATAAAGTCATTTAAGGCAGGGGAGAACCAATTACTCCCCACCATAACCTAAATCGATAGTATAATGCTTATTCAACTCATCTTATATGATCTAATTAAAATAACAAAGTTACCTGCAAATATTTTTATATTTTTGATTTTCATAGTTTAGCATTAATAACTAAATTAACTTTGTTATTATGAGGGGTGAATTTGTGACTGATGTAATCAAAAGAAACGGCAAAAGAGAGCCATTTAATAAAGAGAAGATAAAGAATTCCATCAAAAGTGCAGTTAGAGATGCAGGATATAGAACACCGGCCAAAAAAAGACTTATAGATAAAACTCTGGATGATGTAAATAAAGCTGTGCATGGTAAGGAAGAAATATCCACAGCTAAAATACGCAACATAGTAATAAATGATCTTGAACAGGAATGGGACAAAGATCAGGTTTCTGTTGCAAGAGCATGGCGAAATTACGAATTAAAACATGGTATAATCTATAAAGAATAAATATCCCGAAATAATTTTTAAAATTATAGAAAGCGAAATGGGAGATGTTAATTTGAAAGAAATTATAAAAAAAGATGGAGAAAAAGAACTCTTTAACAGGAACAAAATTAGAAAATCCATCGAAAATGCAGTTAAGCAGGCAGGATTTAACATTGAAGAAAAGAGAACTTTAATTGACAATACGTACACCCGAGCAATAGAAGTAGCAACAGCAAGAGATCAAATACAGGCACGCGCTATTCGGAATGAAATACTCAACTATCTACAGCATGAAGATAAGAAGGTTGCTACTGCCTGGGAAAATTATGAAGAAGAACACGACATAAAATACTAATTCACACCCACAGCCTCTGAAATTATGAAAACTAACTATTTTTTAGGCTGCTCAGGATGGTATTATAACGACTGGGCAGGGCGCTTTTATCCAGAAAGCCTGAGCAAAGCCAGATGGTTAGAATATTACTCTAGACAGTTTAACACTGTAGAAATTAACAACACTTTTTATCGGTTCCCGAGCGAAAAAACAGTAAAAGGATGGTATGACAAAACTCCAGAGGATTTTAAATTTACTCTAAAAGCCAATCAGGTTATTACACATAGAAGAAGATTTAAAAACACGCAAAGTACATTAAATCGTTTTTATAATCTTGCAGAAATCCTTGATGAAAAATTAGGGTGCATATTATTCCAGCTGCCTCCCCAAAAATCAAAAGATATTGATTTTTTAAAAAATGCCCTCAAACAGTTTGACATTACAAAAAATAACATTATAGAAGTTAGACATTCCAGCTGGTTCGACAAAGAAATTTATGACTTATTAAACGAATTTAAAGTAGGGTTTTGTTCAGTTTCCTCTGCTGATCTTCCAAGTGATCTTATAATAACATCAGATATCACTTACGTGAGATTTCATGGAACTGGAACCGAAAGATATCGTTATTTATATTCTAGTAAAGAACTAAATGAATGGGCAATTAAGCTAAAAGAATCAGACTTAAATTATGTATTTTGTTATTTCAATAATGATTACAATGCAAATGCCCCTAAAAATGCCCAAATGCTGCAAAAAATGATTGATATTTCTTAATTTTTATAAAATAACTACTGTTCAATTGCTTTTTTTAAAGTTACCATATCCTCTTTTAATTGAGGTAAAAGTACACGCGAGTACAGAGCTGCTGCTGGATGAAAAAGAGCCATATATTTTCTACCGTCTACGTCATAGATCTTTCCATGAATCTGTTTAATATTTTTTTTACCAATTAATGCATAAGCTGCACTGTTTCCAAGCAATCCCACAATATCAGGGTCAATTAATTCTATCTGCTTACTCAGATAAAGATCAATACAAGTAGTATACTCCATCTTTTTGGGCTTTCGATTGTTTTCAGGTCTGCACTTTACAATTGAGGTGATATAAATATCAGATCGGTTCATACCTGCTTCTTCTATTATTTCGCTTAGTATTCTACCAGCCATTCCAATAAATGGTCTTCCTGTTTCATCTTCTTTTTTTCCGGGCGCTTCCCCTACAAGCATTATCTTAGCATCTTTTGGGCCTTCTCCAAAGACAACTTTGGCTCTGCTCTTATGTAAAGGGCATTTAATACAGGTACTTGCAATCTCACAAAGCTTTTCTAAGTTCATATTATATTATTTTTTAAACAATTGTATATATGCATATCTTGCAAAATTCTTTTTATGTCTGGATTCTACGAAGCCTTTCAAAGAATCAATATTTGAGCGAACTTTTTCAATTTTAAACAGTTCAACGTATTTCGTATAATCGATTTTTTCAAGTTTAGAGTCTATAAAATTCATTAAAGAACTAATATTTGATAAGATAAGCTCAACTCTAAACAGATCGTAAGTGTATTTTGCATAACGGTTCTTTTCAATACAAATTTGTATAAATTTACTAATATCAGAGACTATAAGTTCAATTTCATCAGTTTGCGCTGCAGTTCCATGGTAAGATTGTTTAATAATTCCCTCGATATTTTCTATTCCCCTTGTAGCTCCCACTGCATTCATTGCAAGTTTAAATGAAGTAATTCCGACCTTAAATAATATAACTCCCATTATTGCTATAATTGCCAGTAAAGCTGCATATGAGGTAACCACCCATACAAGGTCTAAAACTGCCATAGCTACCATTTTGTTATTTATAATATTTAAATTTTTATTACTTTATTACTAAAGTGTTCATATTTTTTTTTAAATAAGCAAAATATTCCATATTAGGAGCAATTAAGCCAACATATCAAAATGATTTTTCCCAATAATAAACAAAAACATATAATAGTACAATTAGTCTGTTATATGCCAATATCAACAGGCACAATGACAAAAATATCCTTGATTAATTATAGAAATAGTATTACTTTAACTAAAAAATTGAAAACAATATCTGGAACATATAAATATTTATTCCAATAATTCTTTTTGACATTCAGGACAATAATAAGCAGTTCTACTTGAAACTTTAACTGTTTTTAATTTTATATCTGAATTTGGACATTTTCCATTCCTTTTTCTGTGGGGAATAATAAATGAATCTGGAAGTTCTTCACCTGCTATTCGTTTATCCACCGATGTTTTAAGCACGGTCTTCATTACTTTAAAAATTCGTTCTATTTGAGCACTATCTAACTTATTGGCAGGCGCTTTAGGATGGATACATGCTTGAAAAAGTATTTCATCAGAATAAATATTACCAATACCTGCAATTATATGTTGATCCATTAAAACTGATTTAATAGCACCTTTCCTCTTTTCAAATATCTCTTTAAAAGTTTTTAAATCAATTTCAAGCGCATCCGACCCTAATTTCTTTTCTTTAATAAAATTTTCAATTGAAGAAGTTAGATTAATTTTTCCAAATTTTCGAGGATCATCAAATGCAAGATGGCTCTCATCTTCAAAATTTATAAGAAGTCTATCATAATGAGGTGCCTCATCCTGATTTTTGAAGTACTTGAGTCTTCCAGTCATCCCATAATGTAAAATTAACCAGAAATCATTATCCAGACTTGTAAAAGTGTATTTACCATATCTCTTAGTATATTTAAACTTGTGACCTTCTAATTTTTCTTTTAAGTTATCTGCATCCACATTTTGAAGAAGTTCAGGACTTTTAACCTCCACACTTTCAATGACTTTATCGCGTGAAGTTTTATCCAAATATTTTCCAAATGATTCCACTTCAGGTAGTTCCGGCATAAAATTCCCCCTTTAAAATTACTTGCTATTATATCTATTAACTTTGAAATTTAAAAATTTTAATTTAATTGTTTAAGTAGAAAATTTAAAAATTTGGTTAAAAAAACCCTCATATTTTAAACTCTCTTTTTCAAAAATGGAGATAACTTTATTTTAACAATCGTTCTATTAGATAACAGAATAGTTAACGTTTTAGGATCTTATTTATTAAATCTAATTCTATATGTGATAATATGGCCAAGCTAGAGAGTAAAATGAAATACAAAGAGCTCGTGGATGTCTATGAAGCTTTAAACTCCACCACCAAAAGACTTGAAAAAACAACGATTCTTGCAGAGTTTCTAAAAAACACTGACGCAGAAATTCTTCCAATTGTCACTTTATTATCATTGGGCAAAGTATTTCCAACATGGAGCGAAAAAGAGATGGGGGTAGGCCTAAAACTCCTTATGAAAGCTATATCCTTAGTTGTAGGAGTAAGCCCTGAAGTTGTTGAGGACGGCGTACGGGACAGGGGAGATATCGGCTTAGCTTCAGAATATCTTTTCAGTAACAGATTTCAATCAACTCTATTTACAATGCCTTTAAGTATAGTCAAAGTTTACAACAATATGGAAAAAATGGCAGATAAATCGGGAAAAAAGGCACAGGGAAAAAAGATAGAGATTTTACGTGAGCTTCTTTCATCTGCATCACCAAAAGAAGCTAAATATATTACAAGAACCGTTCTTGAAGAGCTTAGAGTTGGGCTTGGAGAAGGTACTCTCAAAGATGCTATTTCAGAAGCTTTTAACATAAATAAAGAAGTTGTAGAAAGAGCTATGATGCTTACAAATGATCCGGGCCTTGTTGCAGAAGTATCCAAAGAAGAAGGTGAAAAAGGGCTTAAAAATCTGACGCTCATACCTGGAAAACCTGTAAAGCCAATGCTTGCCCAACTTTCAAAGAGCGTTAAAGATGACATTAAAGAAATGGGCTACGCCCTATGCGAAGTTAAATATGATGGTTTCAGAGTCCAGATTCACAGAATTGGAGATGAAATCAAAGTTTTCACAAGAAGGTTGGATAACATAAAAGATGCGGTTCCAGAAATCGTGGAATACATTGAAAAATGCCTGCCCCACAAAGATTTTATTGTTGAAGGGGAAATAATCGCCATGCGGGAAGGAAAACCAATTTCATTCCAGTATGTCCTTCAAAGAGTGAGGAGAAAGTATGAAGTTGAGAGATTAAGGCTTGAGGTTCCACTTACCCTTTATCTTTTCGATGCACTTTATTTTGAAAAACCATTAATTGATACACCCTTTGAAGAAAGGCGTAAAATACTTGAATCAATTTCTAAAATAGATGATGGAAAATTTGGCCTCAGTACTCAGGTTAAAGTAACACCAGAGC
>JAEZKE010000091.1 GCA_023436175.1 Methanobacteriota archaeon | reverse complement strand
ACTTATCAGGCAACAAATTAGCGCTATACAGCAGCTCATTCACAACCGACGGAACAGCACCAACCATAAAAACCATAGACCCAACAAACAAAGCAGTAAACATAGCAATCAACAAAACAATCAAAGTCGCATTTAATGAATCCATAAAAGCAGGTAGTTACTGGATTGAACTTAAAGACAGTAATGGAAAAGCAGTAGCATTCACCAAATCAATTAGTGGTAACATTTTAACTATAAAACCAACCAGTAACCTAACCAAAGGAACCAAATACACTCTAATTTTACATACAGGATGTGTAACAGACTTATCAGGCAACAAATCAACATTATACGCAAGCACATTCACAACCAAAAGCACATAAACAGAAGGGGTAAAAAAGAACTTTAAAATTTTTAGAAATGACATTAAGTGTAAAATATATTTTTAAGTTAGGTAATTCTATTTAAGAATTACCTGTGTTCTATTTTAAGATTTTAAACAAGTTTAATATTTTAATAGAGAGATACATTCGATACGTATATATGTACCTATAGCTGAATTAGAAAATAGGTAAAAATTACTAGTATTAACATATAATACACATTAATCAAGCTTTATTAATATCAAGTATATTAACACAATTTAATACGGATAACTAGAATAATTTAACATTAAAATATGAATAAATAAATTTCAGCGTTGTTAAAATAACAATAACTCAATAACAACATAAATTAAATAAAATTGTATCACCGAAAAATGACCTGGAGAGAAAATGAAACTCATAAAATCAGTTATGCCATTATTGCCGGTACTAATTTTAATATTTTTAGCTATGGGAACAGTATATGCTCAAGGTACCATAATTAATGGTTATGTAGTTACTAGTGATCCGATACCTGGCTTTGAGGGAGAGCTAGGTGCCTCATTGAATGAAACAACGTTTCATGTAGGTGATAAAGTTGCATTAACCATACATCCGCAGAATTATGGAGAATCCGATTGGGAAAATATATTGATCTATGCTCCCATACCTAAAGGATTTAAATATTTATCTCATGTAGTGCCAAATAGGACAATGCAGGATTATAATCCTACAACAGGAATTTGGAATGTACAGCAAATGCTGCACGGTGGAAGGGGTGCAGATAAAGAATTAATTATTACACTTGAAGTACTGCCGAGTGCGGTTGGAACTCATACAATATTTTCTGTGTATGGTGTAAAATTTAAATCGCTTATCTCGGTTTATCCTACTGGTGTGAATTCTAATCCTGAGTATTATAATGTGGTGGCCAGTAATCAAGCACCGGGTAATCCAAGGGCCATTACAGTTACTGTTCTCCCAAAAAGTAATGGGAATGGGAATGGTAATGGAAACGGCACAGGTAATGGCACTGGTAATGGAACCGGTAATGGTACAGGCAATGGGAATGGTAATGGAACTGGTAGCGGCAATGATACTATCAATGTTCTGGGCAATGCTGAACTTGCCCGTGCTGTAGGTAATTTGACAGAGTCAGATAGAAATAATCCTTTGCAAAACCTGCAAACTGGTGGTGGTGGAGGCAGTGGAAATAAAAAAGCAAATGAAGTCACTGTGACTAATCCTCCAGCTCAAGACAATACATTAGGAATGTACATCCTAGCGATACTGTTGATAGTGGGTCTGTTGGCTGTAGGTTACTTCTATGGAATCAAGAGGGAAGAGTGACATATACATTATCCCATTTGATCTATTTATATAATTTCCGATAATTAGACTTATTAAATAAAAAAACAATCAATTTAAAAGACACATTAAATAAAAAGGTGGTTAAATGGTAATAGCTTCCATCAACGATATGTTCGACAGCACAATGCATGCAGTTACCCAGTGTCTCCTGACACCGGTACTGATTATACTCTCACTTTTCTTTATATATGCCCTGATCAATATGGGCATTCTGCTGGCAGAATATTACAAGCGGAGAAAACATGAATTTGAGATCAAACAATTTATGGGCCAGATTTTGGCTGCAAAGGACCGAAAAAATGATGATGAAATAATTAAAATTATTGATGCAGGTAAAATCCCTGAAAGACATAAAGAAGTACTCAAAACTTTAGCTGGAAGTTCAAACGTGAGCAATGACTTTAGAGAATCTCTCGCCATTAAAATGGTTGAAGATGAAGGTTTATGGGCATCTAAGAAACTGGAGAGAACGGATATAATCGCAAAGATTTCTCCGGCGATTGGTCTTATGGGAACATTAATTCCCTTAGGGCCTGGACTTACAGCTTTAGGTTCGGGGGACATTCAAAGCCTTGCACAGCACCTGTTGATCGCGTTTGATGCAGCAGTACTTGGTATGGCCGCAGCAGCGGTTGCGTTCATTACATCAAAAATCAGGCGTAGGTGGTATGAGGAAGAGATTTCAAACCTTGAAACCATGGTGGACACAATTCTGGAGATTTCCTGATGTTGAAAAAGAAAATGATGAAACGGCGGAAGAAAATACTCTCTTCAGACGAAGAGATAGACCCTATGATCTACGCCGTGAACATGATAGACTGTATGCTGGTGCTTGCAGTTGGATTCCTTATATTTACCATAATATTCATGAACTCATCGCCGCAGGAAGTAACCAAGGTTGTTGATCTTAAAGTGGGTAAAGAAGTGAATGTAACCTCTCAAAATTCATCTTCTAGCTCTTCAAATGGTTTAACTCAGTTAGGTACAGTTTATAAAGACCCTAAAACTGGAAAAACGATAATGATCAATAATACTTGATGTACTGCTGGAGCTGGGCTTAAATGACAATTTATGTAAGCATCGATGACACCGGAAACTCTAAATCTGTGGGCACAGGTAAATTTGCACGTATAATTGCAGGTGAGCTTTCAAAGAAGTATTCTGTTTATGGTGTTACAAGGCACCAGTTTTACTTGCATCCGGACATCAATTTTTCTTTGCATAACTTTGGTGCCGTAGTTCATGTAGATGTTAACGTAGAGTACGTTGATGATATATTTGAAATAGTTAAAGAGATGATGCAGGATAATTTTAATGATGGCAGCAATCCAGGGCTTGCTGTAGCGCATGAAAGTTGTATTTCACCAGCCCTTGTCGCCTATGGCCAAGATGCTAAAGAAACAGTTCTTATACCCAAAAGGGCATGGAGTCTTGCAGTAAATTCTAATATCCGGTTGGAATGTATTGGTGGGGATGGAAGTGGTGTAATTGGAGCTATGGCGGGGATAGGGCTTGCATCTACTAAAAATGATGGAAGGTTTTTACAAATAGGTCAAGTTAGGGAACTTAAAGGGCCGCAGCCGGTTGAAAAACTTATTGATGCAGGCATCGATGGAATATTTACTCAGGATGGTCGTTCTATTACAAATGGAACTGTATTTAATGAAGGGAATAAGCCTGTAAAACCATGTCCTGTAAATGGTGAAATTATATTATTTGTTGAGGGAGAATATGGAATATTTAAAGCTGTAACTCGGGATTGAATAAAATGAATGATTATCAATTTAATTAAAAAAAGAATAAAAAATTATTCTTCTTCTTTTCGAACCATAACGTCTGTAGATTTAATAATGCCTGTGACTTTTTCGCTTTTTTAAATTTTAAGTCGTTAACAGCTTATTTAGTGATTACAGGGGTTATAGTATCTGGGCTTTGATTTTAACCTTTACCCTGGCCATTACTGCTCATTCATCAATGTTTTCTACTGTGCCTTTAAGCATGTTTTGCACTTATTTTCAATTTATCCTCATCCTTGACTAAATAGTCATTAATTACTACTTTAATAATCTTTAAATGATTTTTTATAAGCATAAGGATAATTAATATGTAAAATTACATTGTTGAAATCATGTAATTACTAAAAAAATATTTTAATTGTTTAATAATTTAAAAAATTGGATATTATTATATAAAATGAGAAAATAGGGGAATGTAAATTGAAATTCTGGTAAAAATTTAAATTAAAAGTAAGTATCTATTATTCTTTTCCGATCATGACTTCAGTGGATTTAACGATAACTACTACTTTATCTCCGGCTTTGATGTCAAGATCTTTAATGGATTCTTTGGTAATTACGGAGGTTATAGTATCTGGGACGTCGATTTTTATTTTAACGCTGGCCATAATGGCGCCTTCGTCAACTTTTTCTACAGTTCCTTTAATATGATTCCTTGCACTTAATTTCATTATATCTTCCTCCTATCGTTATTATACTATACTTTGGATTTTATATATTAAATACTTTTTCCATGCTTTTAAAGATGATAAAAGTTAAATTATGGCATCTATATGTATTAAAAAGTAATTTAGGATTTTAAATTTATTTAAAAGCTTTTAAAGTGTTTTTTATACCAAAAAATTAGTTTAAATGCTATTTATATAAAAAATTTATAAAATTAGGGGTTAAGAGTATGTTAAAATAAAAATAAGAAAATAATTTAATCTACAAATCGGTCATCAGATTTTTTATGATTTGCATCTTCATGTTTATCTTCAAACCATCCTATACGTAGCTCTTCACCTTTACATTTATCAAAGTTAGGTATATATGGCTTAATATCTAAAAGGGGAGTACCATCAACAACATCTACATTGGAGATATGTATTGTTGATCCTTCTATTTTATCAAGGCATACTACAGACATCCCTATTGCGTTTGGACGCTTTGGAGCTCTTGTTGCAAATATACCTCTTTTTACAGTATCTAAAAATGGTTTCACCTGTAGTGAATATCCTTTTGAGAGGTGGAGATGATAGATCAAAATTATATGTGAAAATCCTTCAAGATCTTTAAGTCCTTCTTTATAATCTACGTTTAAATGTATTTCTCCTTCAATGCCTTTTGCTCCTATTGGCTGTATAGGCATACCTTCCAAATTTTTAAATGGGGAATGTATAGTTCCGATTGGTTTGTATGTTACTTCATCGACATGCATATTATTACACCTTATATAAAAATCAGCATTAAGTTAAATAAAGCTATGGGTAGCGTCTAAAATTCTTCCATATCAGACAGGTTCATCATGGTCTCTACAGCTTTTACATGGACGGGTATGCCTTCTTCACTTAAGGCTGCAATTGGATTTAATCCACCTGGAGCTGCTATACCTACATGATATCTTTCTACTTTAGCGTTATAAAGAAGTTCGCTTGGATTTCCTATTTTAAGGACTGAAAATCCAGTTTCCTGGACCTTGTCTAAAATATCTATTGCACTTGACCTTGCCATGTATGGGATTTCCCTTAGACTTGCAAGTATCCTTCCAGTTCCCTCTAATGAATCTAAAACTGATGTCATTCCTTTTGAAATGTAAACTTCATGGGGATCAAGAGAGGATCCACTGTAAGAAGTAAGTTCTGTAAACCGAGGACCTTTTTCTTCTATCTCAAGAATTCCACTGTATTTTGGGGTTACAAGTATGTCATTTTTGATTAATATGCCGTCAATGGTAAAACTGCATACTGTGGCAATTCCAGTTCGGTCTCCATCTGCATGGGGAATTATTTTATAGAATTTACTTGTGCAGTACCCTGGTTTAGTTTGGAATACACGGTTTACTATTTCAAGCGCATCATCAAGATCGTCATTATTTACATAGGATACATTTACAATTACGTTACCCTTTTGAGATTCGACATCAAAGTCCACGTTATATATAAGGTTCCATGCCTTTGAAAGTAAAAATTTAACTTTTTCTCCAGTTTCAGATTTACTGGTCTTTAATATAGGTTTTGAAGGAATTAATTTTTCCATGTCTCCAAATTCCATTATATTTTCTGCTAATTTAATGTTAACGGAGCATCCTGCTTCTTTTGCAGCACAAAGTGGAGCTATTCCTCCAGTTATAGCAATACCTACCATGTCATCTTCTACAGGAACTCCAAGGACAGGTTCACCGCTTTTACCTATTTTTAAAAGCCCAGATATTCCCATTTTCTGGAATTGTTTGAATAAATTTATGGCATTATCTCTTGCAACTGCCGGGATTACCCTGAAATTTGCAGGTATCAATCCAGTCCCTTCTCTTGCTACATCTAATACAGATGTTATCTCTTTTGCAGTAAACGCTTCGATGGGGGTCATAGATGTTTCTTTATATGATATCAATTCGGTAAACCTTTTAGGAATAAAATTTTCTACCTTTACAAGGCCTCCATATTGTGGAATTACAGGAATTCCTGCATTTAAGAGCATTCCGTCTATAGTGGTACCACAAACAGTATTTAACATAATTTCGTTATTATCAGAGGGTTTTTCTTCATTTGGTCCATTACCATTGAATTTAACATAGGGGCTTACTGCAATTCCTTTACTGAATACTTCTTTAATTATATCAACCACTTTCGGGTCGTGTATAAAACTGGATGTATTTACAATCACAGCTCCTTTACCTTCTTGTGGATTTAAAGAAGTTTTGTATATCATTCCTTCAAATTTAGAGAAAGCAAAATCTACCTGATCATAAATAAGGCCCTTTTCAAGCTCTTTTAATCCTTTTTCAGTTATTTCTCTACCGGCATATCCAATACGCTCTGTAAAACCTTTTTCGTCTAAAATACGCATGTGATATCTTACTGCTCGCTCTCCAAGATTATAACCTTTTCTTTTCAATTCTTCTGCAATTGTCTTTGCGCCAAGAACTTTGTTTTGATCTGCAAGGATCCTCAGGATTTCTATCATTTTACGATCAGTTTCATCAGGCATTTCTTCACCAAATTTGAGTTTATAAAATTGTAATTAATTGTAAAATTAAACCTAAACGCTTTTTATTTAGGTACTTGAAGTCTATTGGTTTTTGTGTAATTTAAACTTTTCAAAAAAATTAAAATAAAAGAAGGGGTCTTCAAACACATGGTGTTTGGAACATGTGAAAAACTTTGTTTTTCACGGTTGAAGTCTCTCAAAACCGTAGGTTTTTGGGCATAAACACGAAGCATGCGAAAAATTCGTTTTCGCTGCGTCAAATCGAAGATTTGACAGTGTTTGTAAGCTCTAGAAATCTTCGATTTCGGAGCATGAAAAACTCCGTTTTTCGTAAGCTTCGATTTTCAAACATGCGAAAAATTTCCATTTTTCGCGGCCACAAACTGTGTTTGCAGGCACCTAAAATTCTCAATTTCATTTGAGAATTTTCGAGTGATTAGATGTTTAAATATTTTTCTAATTCGTAATCAAAGACTTGTATTCTGTAGTCATCCCATTCTTTCTTCTTAATGTCTCTGAATTGACTGTATATATGGTCACCTAAGGTAGATCTCACAACATCGTCTTTTTCAAGTGCATGATATGCTTCCCATAGGCTGGAAGGTAAAACATCTATTCCAAGAGTTTTGAGTTCTTCTATGCTTTTTCCAAATACGTCAATTTCAGTTGGTTCTCCAGGGTCGACCTTGTTTTTCATACCGTCTAAACCTGCTTCTAACATTGCAGCAAATGCAAGGTAAGGGTTACAGGATGGGTCCGGCATTCTCAGTTCAACACGGGTACCTTTTCCACGGGATGCAGGAATTCTTACTAATGTGGACCTGTTTTTAAGACCGTAAGCTACGTATACTGGAGCTTCGTATCCTGGTACTAAACGTTTGTAAGAGTTTATGGTAGGAGCACAAATTGCTGTTAAAGCTGGTGAGTGCTGTAAAATACCTCCCATGAAGTACATTGCTTCCTGTGATAACTGGGTTTCAGTATCAGGGTCGTAGAACACGTTTTCACCGCCTTTGAACAGTGACTGGTGGCAGTGCATTCCGCTTCCGTTTTCTCCAAAGAATGGTTTTGGCATAAATGTTACCATGTAGCCCATTGTGTCTACAATAGCTTTAATTGCCTGTTTGAATGTAATTACTGCATCAGCAGTTTTTAATGCGTTATCAAACTTGAAATCTATTTCGTGCTGACCTGGGGCCACTTCGTGGTGACTTACTTCTACATCAAAGTTTAAAGCTTCCAGGTCCATGACTAACTGTCTTCTGATGTCAGTTCCCTGATCTACAGGTTCTACATCGAAGTATGCACCGTTATCGTTAGGGATCAGGTGTCCTTCTTCGTCCTGGTCTAATATAAAGAATTCTGGTTCTGGACCAACGTTATATTCATATCCTGCTTTTTCAGCTTTTTTTAAAGCCCTTTTGAGTATGTATCTTGGGTCTCCTTCGAAAGGTTTTCCTTCTGGCCAGTAGATGTCACAGATAAATCTGCAAACACCTTTTTCTTCTGGTCTCCATGGGAGAGTTGAAAAAGTATCAGGGTCCGGTTTAAGAATGAGGTCACTTTCATTAATATCTACAAATCCTTCAACAGATGAACCGTCGAATAGAAGACCATCTTTTAATATATCTTCCATTTGATCTGGTTTAACCAGTGGAATTGCCATGTTTTTGGGGGTTCCATGTATATCTACAAACTGCAGCCTTACGAACTTTGTGCCGCATTCTTCAATCTTTTCAATAACT